>JAXDAO010000060.1:0-2538 GCA_034679745.1 Bathyarchaeia archaeon | reverse complement strand
TCTTGGAATTCCAAGAATTGCCCTGGATTAGGTACTATCCTGAAGTGGTAGTTTGCTCCTGCTGTCCAAGTGCTGTCTATGTCGTTTGGCCATGTGAGTGTTATTGTGGCTTTGCCTCCTGCGGTGAGCGCTGTGCCTGTGCCTGTTATGTCCGTTTTGTCGGTGACGTCTGTCATGTTTCCAGAGGAGTCGCCAAGCCAGACTCTGACGATTCGCGTGTTTTCTGTTCCTGAGTTGCCGACGGTGATTTCTGTTTCGCCTTCAGTGAAGCGTACGTTTTCTAGGTAGAGTATTACTCCTGCTTGTGAGGTTGCGCTTCCCATGTAGGTGGTTATCCATGCGTAGGTGACGACTATGGCTGCGACTGCGATGACTATGAGGAGCAGCGTGGCGAGTATGGGTGATATGGCTTTTTTGGAGTTCAGGAATTTTTTAAGGGGCATTTTTTTCTTACACCTGTGTTTGCCTTAGGGAAGGTTCATTTTTGTATATAACTTATGTGAAGCTGGAATCTGCATTCTGGATAATTCGGAAACCGAACAGTGCTGGTTGGGGTTTCCAGCTGGGAGCGCTGTTCTGTTTTGCGATTTTTTGTCTATACCCCCCTTATATATAGATTAAACTGTGGTTTGAACTATAGCGGTTTAGCTCTCCGCGGTCACCGTGACTGTCGGCGGGTACTCAACAAGAATCCACAAACCGCCCTGATCGCTTGCCCGATAGATTGGAGTTGTGCCATCAAACGTCACCACAGCACCGTCCCAGGCAACATCTAACGCGTTTTGAAATGATGCTGAGCTAGTTACTGGTAGTAATTCGATTCTGTGATTGATAGAGTCTGCTTTGATGGCGCCCTTTCCACCTATGGAGTCGAAAGTGTATAGTTTTTGGTTGGCGGTGTCCGTGAACATTATTCCAGTTCCAGCGTTTACAGAGATAAATTGGCTCCAGTGATGCTGCCATTTGCTATCTGGGAAATTGTAGAAGAAATCCGATGAGGATGTTGTAGTAACGGGTTGAGGTAAACCGCCAAGTGTTCCATTTTCGGTTTGGATTTGGCTGATTGATGAGGAGTATAGGCTGATTGGGCACAGGTCGGTAATAGTTCTATTCTGCGTTGAATCTATGAACATCAATCTCAAGTGATAAGTATAATAGGTTACGTTAGCCGGCAGGGTGAGCACAATATTCGCGTATAGGTTTGGACAGCCGTCGGCACCCCCTCCTATCCCAGAAGTTCCCCATTCTGCTTCCTGTTGCATAATATCTCTAACAATTCCATGATGAATAACGTAAGCTGGTGAAGACCCATATACACTTTCTTCCGTGTTTATTCGCATTAAATCGGCCTTCGTTGTAGAATTGCCACATATCGATGTCAACCAAAAGTTCAGCGAAAGCCTAGCTCGGCGTATATAAACATTCGATGCGCTTGATCCACTTTGTCTGTATGTAACCTCGATTTTCGCATTGTTTAGTTTGCCTAGAGTGTTGATTATATTTGAAACATCATAAGATCTCCAACCATAGCTTCCATAATTGGGAGGGTCAATTCTGTATGGACCATATGTTGTAGTGCCGTCAGTTATCTGAAATTCGAAATAATCATTATTGCTATCTCGTGTGCATTCAAAGTCTATGTTAACGCTTGCTCCAATTGCTTGATTTGGTGACGCGAAAAGTTGAGAAAATTCCGTAGGGAGGTCTTGGAAAGAGAACCATCCTTCTTTTTCGTTGTTATCGTTATTGTAGATGTAGTTGTTTTGATTATCATTAAGATAAGGTATTGATCCGCTTTCCGTCCAAGAAATAGAGGAAGAGTTAAAGCCATCTACGTAAAGGTATGTACTTGAATCTGAAATTAGTTTTAGGTTACCGTTTGACAATATACCATTGTCAGTGTCGTCTTGTGTGAAATATACTGGAGTGTATGCCAAAGGAGTTTGGATTGCTTCGTCGCTTCCGTTCCACCATATCGTGAATTTCGATACTTTGCTGTTCACTAGAAAAACTATCATTTGCCTGTTGCTGAATAATGTAGTATTACTGGTTAGACCTAGTGGGATTCGATATTCTGATGCCCAGTCTTCGACTTGAAATGGCACTTCCTGATTGACACCGTTTATTGTTTGACTAAGATGGATTCCTTTTACGGGTATAGGGGGTATTGGTATCGCCGTTTGGGTCAAATTGTTTATGCCTTGTCCAAGCCACCGCATGGTCCCGTTCTGCAATAGTTCTACGACGATGTTTTCATCGGGAATTGCAGAGTAATTCCCATCGCAAGTTACTGTGGCGGTGTAGCGGCTGAACGATGAGGCTGTTACGATTAGTCCTCTGGTATCCTCCACTTGAATAGTAAAAGAGTCCCAAGAGACACCCGAAGGTATGCCTATTGAATAAGTGCCGTCTGCGTATGATGTTATATCCGTTGGAGTGACGAAGTCCCAGGTTGAATTTGAATAGACGTAGCGGTAAAACTTGAAGTTTTGCTGTCCCAAGTTAATTAGGGGTTCGCTTTCATCTTTCGAGATTTTT
>JAXDAO010000059.1:0-2724 GCA_034679745.1 Bathyarchaeia archaeon | reverse complement strand
AAGAGCTCGGCTGTTCTTTTACGGTTAATTGGAAAACTGGTAGTTGCAAGAGCGCCTGCACCAAGTGGAGATAGGTTTACGCGTTCGTAGGCACTCTGTAATCTCTGCAGATCACGCCCCAAAGCGTCATAATGCGACAGGAGATAATGGGCGAAGGTTACTGGTTGTGCAGGTTGAAGGTGAGTATATTCCAAAATTATTGTGTTTACATGCTTGCCCGCTGTTTCTAAAAGGCTCTGTTGCATATCGAGCACTAAAGCCATTATTGTTTGCAGTTCTTCACGCAGTTGAATGCGTATGGCAGTTGCAACTTGGTCGTTTCGGCTTTTTGCAATGTGGAGGTTACCACCGACTTCAGGACCAGTGTCAATTAAAACAGCTTCTTCGACCGCCATGTGAACGTCTTCGGCATTGGGATCTAGTTTGTTTGCCGACTGTTTTGTGAGGGCTTTTAGAATTGTTGCTCCGTCTTGGGCTTGGATTATTTTTTGCTCAATAAGCATGACAACATGGGCTTTGTTGATAGCGATAACTGCTTCGGCTAGTCGGGTGTCGTCTTTTCGGGAGGAGGTAAAATCGGCAACATCAGCTCGAACATTGCCTAACCGTCCGCCATGTAGCATCTTTGACGTTTCTTTGCCCTCCTTCCCTTACTTTTTTAATATATTTTAGTTTTTCTTTGCCTTTGGTTTCTTAGCTGCAGCAGCCTTTAGGTTATTGTACATACGGGTTTGTAGGCCCCAGAGCTCAATGAAGCCTTTGCTGTAGGATTGGTTGAAGCTGGTTTTGATGTTATAGTTTGCTAGGTTCTTGTCGTAGAGCGAGTTTGGTGAGCTTCGTCCTATGACTTGCATGCTGCCTTTGAAGAGTTTCAATTTAACTTCGCCGGTAACATTTTCCTGTGAGCGGTTGATGTATGCATCCAAGTCGTCTTTTAGGGGGTCTACCCAAAGCCCTGCATAAGCTAGGAATACCCATTGGTCGTCAATTTGCTGTTTGAATAGTACTTGGTGGCGGGTCATAACCATTTTTTCGAGGTCTTTGTGGGCTTCTAAGATTACGGTTGCGGCGGGGCACTCATAGACCTCGCGAGATTTTAGGCCTACGATACGATCTTCGATGTGGTCTATGCGACCGACGCCGTTTCTGCCTGCAATTTTGTTAACTTCCATTATGAGATCTAGCGGGACCATTTTTTTCCCGTTCACACTTACAGGAACGCCTGCCTCAAAACCTATTGTGACTATTTCAGCTTTGTCAGGTGCTTTTTCTGGTGCAACAGTCCATTCGTAAGCGTCATCTGGAGGCACTTGACTTGCATCTTCGAGCAATCCGCACTCGATGGCCCTTCCCCAAACGCTCGCGTCGATGCTATATTTTTTGGCACTCTCAGAGACAGGGATCCCCTTGGTTTTAGCGTAATCGATTTCTTCTTCACGTGTTAAGCCCCATTCACGCACTGGTGCAATGATTTGTTTTCCAGGTGCAAGTGAGGCAAGTGTTATGTCGAAGCGTACTTGATCATTTCCTCTACCTGTGCAGCCATGAACTAAACCTGTCGCTCCTTCTTTTTCAGCGATCTCAACCATCTTTTTTGCAATCAATGGACGAGAAAGGCTTGTGCTGATGGGATATTTGCCTTCGTAGAGCGCATTGGCTTTGATGGCTGGGAAAATGTAGTCTTTTGCAAATTCTTCTTTGGCGTCGATCGAGAAGTGTTTGAGAACACCTAGTTTTTTGGCTTTTTCTTCTGAGCCCTTTAGGTCTTCGCCTTGACCAACATCAACTGTTACTGTGATTACTTTAGCGTTACATTTTTCTTGGAGGTACTTGATTAACACCGAAGTGTCTAATCCACCGGAATAAGCTAATACAAATTTTTCTTTTATTTGTTTGCTCCCTCATTTTTTGTTTTGAATTGTTTCCCTTACCTCTAGGGCTGTATTTTTAAAGGTTTTGACTTTTTTGTTACTTAATAAGCTTTAAATGTTTCATTTGGGACACTTAATTGAAGATTTTTTAGGGTTTTTTGTTTGTTCATTCAATCCACTCCTCTTCTATCTCTCTAAGGTCTCTCTCCTCTTCTAACTCTAACTCATTTAAACTCTGGTCTTCATAATCAAAAAAACTCTGGGATTCTTCAGTTATTTTATAATTCTCTCTAAGCTGTTTCTCTGTAGGCTCTGGTTTAGGCTCTGGTTTATTTGAGAGCCAATTTAACACTTTATCTTTTAAACTCTGTTTTGGTCTCTGTTTAGGTAGTGCATTAAGCCATTTTTGCTTTATCTCTTCATTAATGATATGTGGCTTTCCTTCTTGCTTAAACCATGGAGACTCAAATAAGACTCCATTAAAAAGCCATGTTTTGGGCTTCATATTTGAGAAGTTAATGTTTAGTTCTTTCTCAATTTTTCTTAGAAAGGGGCTTATGTCTTCACTGCTCAGTTTTCCTATAGCTAAGTTTTGTTTTGCTCTTATGGTCTTGCTAAAATCATTAAGTCTCTGAGAGGCTGTGAAGAATGCTTCTTTCTGGTTTCGGGCTTCATTGAAAACAGTGAGAAAAGTCAACATGTCATTGCTTGCACTTTGACGTGAACTAAAGATATTCTGGGCTTCCTCAAGAATGTAAGCAATGGCTTGTTTATTTGTGTGGTCTAAACTGGTTTCCTTTTCTTCACGTTGTTTTAAATCTAAGTAATTAATCACAGTTCGAACAAAAAAAGC
>JAXDAO010000058.1:0-5168 GCA_034679745.1 Bathyarchaeia archaeon | reverse complement strand
AATTGGTGTGTTCTATCAAAATCCTCTGGAGCCAACATTTCAAGAACGCTTTGCCAAACGCATACCCTTCTACCTGCAGAATCCTCCCTCAAAACAGAGCCTAAAAGACGAGAATGGCATTTCTACGGTTGATTTAAGCGAGTTCTTGGATGACTTAAAAACAAGCTAATTTCAAAGAAAGAAAAGTGAGAAGTTTCTCCTTTCTCCTCAAACAACTATTAGCTAAATGATCTTATAAAGCGCTATTTCTAGAGTCGATATATTTCGCTACTTTTCAGGTTCTTCGTCACAATAACACTGTTCAGTGAATCGTGGGGTACATATACAGTAGAATATAAGGTCCGTTTTGCCAGTGTTTGTAATTTTCTGTGAGGTTAGAGGTGGAATAACGACTACGTCACCAACTGTAACATCTACTGAGGGCAGGTCGCCGACTGTTACTTTGCCCCTTCCGTTGGTTACGATGTAGATTTCCTGTACGCCGTTTTTGAGGTGGTGGGCTTTGGTGGTGACTTTGGGTTTTACTGTTGCACGTGCAATCGACACTGCAGAGTCGCTGTAGTTTTCAGCTATATAGCATCTCTCGGGAGTCAGGTATTCGTGTGGTGATTTGGCTTTAACTATTTTTGGCTGCATTTTCCATACTTTTTCCTGTTTTTTTGGGTTTAAAGTGCTTATCTTTAGAGTAAATATGGGTAAGTTTGACTTTTTAATTATATTGCTTGCGCAAGCCTTAACCAAAGTTAATATTTGCATAGAATGGGCTTTTTTTCCAAAACACGCGTTTTTCTGGTTCTTTTGTTGTTGAGTTTTTTGTATATTTTTTATGGAGTCTGCTGAAATGTATATATGTTGTATCGGCGTTTTTATGTGAAAATAACTTAAATACCCCACTAACTGTAGTGTGTAGAATATGCTTGCTAACACTATGCATAATAACATGGAATGAGCATTAATAGTATGAGATGTCCCTACTGCAACTCTGAAGAATCAAAGACCCTCGAAACACGAGATTCCCCAGATAACACCACACGCAGGCGCAAAGAATGTGCAAGCTGTGGTAAACGCTATACCACCTACGAGTACCTCGAAACAGTCGAGCTCATGGTAAGAAAGAAAGACGGTGAACTCCAGCGCTTTGACGTTAACAAGATAATTCGTGGTTTACAGAAAGCTTGTGAGAAGCGCCCAGTTACGATGGATCAAATTAACGAGTTAGCAGGACACGTACGCCAAGACCTTATGCTTAAAGGCACCGAAGAAGTTGCATCAGAAGAAATCGGCGATCTAATAATGAAGCACTTAAAAAAAGTCGACCGCATCGCCTACATTCGGTTCGCTTCAGTTTACAAGCAGTTTGAAGAGCCTGAAGATTTCAGGAAAGTAATTTCGGAAGTGAAGAAACAATGAAGTTTGTCCTAAAACGTGATAGTAAATTAGAACCATTCGATCAAGAACGCATTACAAACGCCATTTGGAAAGCCGCAAGAGCCGTAGGCGGCAAAGATAGAGAACAGGCAAAACGCATAAGTGACGAAGTCGTAGCTGAATTAAATAAAATCTACGGCGACGATGGCGTACCCACAGTCGAAGAAATCCAAGATATAGTCGAAAGACGCTTAATAGAAAATGGTCACGCCTCGACAGCTAAAGCCTACATCCTCTACCGTAAACAACACAATGATATGCGCGAGTTAGCAGCATTGCTAAGTTCTTCAGATATGGTGGATCAGTACCTTGAGGTTGCCGACTGGCGTGTAAAAGAAAACAGTAACATGAGCTACTCTTTACAGGGGTTAAACAATTACCTCTCATCTGCGGTCATCGCCAAATACTGGATAGCTCGCATATACCCAGAAAATATTGCTAACGCACATTTCTCTGGTGAAATTCATATCCACGATTTAGGTGTCCTGGGACCATACTGCGTCGGTTGGGACCTAAGTGATTTGTTACTCTCAGGCTTTGGTGGGGTAGCTGGCAAGATCGAGAGCAAACCCGCTAAACACTTCCGTACAGCCCTTGGTCAAGTAGTGAACTTCTTCTATACTTTGCAAGGTGAAGCGGCAGGCGCGCAGGCGTTTAGCAACTTTGACACTTACCTAGCGCCATTCATAAAATACGACAATTTAAACCAGAAGGACGTTGAGCAAGCGCTTCAAGAATTCTTCTTCAACATGAACGTTCCCACACGCGTCGGCTTCCAGACACCATTCACTAACCTAACCTTAGACTTAACTGTTCCAGACTTTATGAAAGATGAAGCGATACTCTACAACGGCAAAGTTACAGGCGACACCTACGGTAGCATGACAAAAGAGATGCAAATGTTCAACTCAGCCTTCGCGAAGATCATGGAACAAGGCGACTCGAAAGGTAGAGTCTTCACCTTCCCAATCCCAACCTATAACATAACTAAAGACTTTGATTGGGACTCAGATGTTTCGAAGCAAATCTTTGAAGTCACCGCCAAATATGGCGTACCATACTTCTCAAACTTCGTCAACAGTGACATGAAACCTGAAGATGTCCGAAGTATGTGCTGCCGATTACGTATCGATAACCGTGAACTCCGAAAACGAGGAGGCGGTTTCTTTGGAGCTAACCCCTTAACAGGAAGCATAGGTGTAGTTACCCTCAACCTCCCCCGAGTAGGCTACCTAGCCAAAGACGAAGACGAGTTCTTTGAGCGCCTAAGCGGTTTGATGGATACAGCAAAGGCAAGTCTTGAGATGAAACGTAAAGTTCTCGAATCGTTCACGGAAAGCGGTTTGTATCCATATTCAAGACGTTACCTGCGGCATGTCAAAGAAGGCTATGACAAGTACTGGAAAAATCACTTCTCAACAATCGGCATAGTTGGTGTAAACGAAGCAGTGCTCAACCTTCTTGGGCAAAACATCGCCTCCAAGGATGGGCAAGCATTCGCAATTAAAATGCTTACCTTTATGCGTAAACGGTTAGCAGACTACCAAGAAGAAACAGGTAGCATATACAACCTTGAAGCTACACCTGCAGAAGGCACATCATATCGATTGGCCCGTATAGACAAGAAACGTTACCGAGACATTGTATTCGCCAACCAGAAGCACATCGATGCAGACCACGCTGAGCCATTCTACACGAACTCTTCACAGCTGCCTGTTGATTTCTCAGGCGACCTCTTCGAAGCACTTGAGCACCAAGAAAGCCTACAAACACTCTACACAGGCGGAACAGTTTTCCACATATTCCTTGGCGAACGCTTACACTCATGGAAAGCAGCCGCTGAACTCATAAAGAAAGTCTCTTGGAACTCACGCCTACCCTACTTCACTTTATCGCCCACGTTCAGTGTGTGCCCAACTCACGGCTACACAAACGGAGAACATAAAAACTGCCCAGTCTGCGGCTCCAACAGTGAAGTCTACTCACGAGTAGTCGGTTACCTCCGACCAGTTGACCAATGGAACGACGGTAAACAAGCCGAATTCGCCATACGAAAAACCTTTGACCGCTCGACTGTTCTGCAGTCTGCACCTCTTACAGTTTAGGTGAAAATTCACAGATGAAGTTTAGCGGATTACAAAAAACTAGTCTAGTTGATTACCCAGACCGCATAGCTTCAGTGCTGTTCACACCTGGCTGCAATCTTCGCTGTCCCTACTGTCACAACTGGAAAATTGCCACTGACCCTCAACCGCCATTTCTACAGGAAGGTGTTGCACTTTCAATTCTGGAGAGTCGCAAAAAATATGTTGATTCCGTCGTTGTCAGCGGTGGAGAGCCTTGTATGCATAAAGAGATGCCAAAGTTTCTTGCTAAACTCAAGGAGAGGGGTTTTTCGGTGAAGCTTGATACCAATGGATGTTTCCCTGATAATCTGCAGGATTGTATGCAATTTGTGGACTATGTTGCTATGGATATTAAAACTAGTCCAAGCAAATACAAACTCTTGGGCACTACAGATACCATTGGTTTGAAGCGCTCTGTTGAAATCTTAAAAGCTAGTAAAGTGCCCTTTGAGTTTCGAACAACTGTGGTGCCGGAAATTGTGGTGGCGGAGGATATCCCACTTATTGGCGAGTTAGTTAAGGATGCAAAAGTTCATTCGCTTCAGCAGTTTGTGCCGGATGATACGTTGGATAAGCAGTTTATTAAAGTGAAGCCCTATTCGCCTGAGGTAGTTGCGGAGTTTGCTCAAACGCTAAGAAAATTTGTTGATAATGTTATTCTAAGGCTATAGTTTTTTGGGTAGTTATTGTTGACTACCTATTGTTCTCAGCAGTAATGTGACAAGATAAAGCTTATTTTGAAATTTTCTAGTGTTATAAGAGTACAGGTCACGTTTGCTCATCTAATGTGTAAAGGCCTTTTCTTTAGTGAAAATTCTATTTTCTGTGTTTGTGTTGAGTTGAGGGTTGGTTATAGGAAATGCTAAAAGTCTCTCTCGATGTACCTCAAGTGATCGCGCGGCGTTTGGATATTTTTTTGTTTTGATGGCTTTAGTTTGTTTTGGTTCACAGTAAGTATTTATTTGGCGTGTTACTATTATGAAAAAAAGTGTTACGTGTTAGTGGAAAGTGCCTAAATGGAAAAAAACAAAATCTTCGCAATCGCGGCAATAGTCATAGTCTTAATTGTCGCCATAACTGCTGTTTATATTCTAACCCAAAATCACGAAAACAACACTCCCTCCGAAACAACCGTTACTGATGTCTTAGGACGAATAGTAAATATCCCTGAAGAAATAGAGTCAGTCTACTGCATAGGTGCAGGCTCTCTAAGGCTTGTGTCATATTTTGATACATTTGAAAAAGTCCAAGCGATTGAAACCGCCGGCACCTTCAACACTCGAGACGACCAAACATACTATCTTGTTAACAAAGCAAAATTTTCAGCGCTCCCGCAAGTAGCCACTACCGCTGAGGCAATTTTAGCATTAAACCCAAGCGTAATCATCACCTCAACTGCTGAGGATGCAGCAACTGCAGACAACCTCCAAACTCAAACCAACATACCAGTATACGTCATAAACGCCAACCTAGAATTCGGCGAAGCTTTCTATACCCAGATAACCTCTATTGGCACCTTGCTTGGCGAGACGGAAAGGTCAACAGAACTCAACAACGGAATAGTTCAAATGATCACCGACATTACCTCAAAAGCCACAACTGGCAACACCAAGA
>JAXDAO010000057.1:0-4476 GCA_034679745.1 Bathyarchaeia archaeon | reverse complement strand
AATACGTCTTTGGAATTCCGGGCACATCAACTTTAGGCGTAGTTGACGCAATACGTAAAACCAACGGCAAAGTCCAATACATCCAAGTTCGTCACGAAGAAACAGCAGCGTTCATGGCTTCTGCATATGGCAAATTAACTGGACACATATCTGCTGTTCTGGGAATTTCAGGTCCAGGAGCAACAAACCTTGTCACTGGACTCTATGATGCACAACTTGATCATTCACCAGTTTTAGCTTTAACAGGTATGGTTGCTAGAAAAGAAATCGGTAAAGGATCTATCCAGGAGATAGATCAACAAGCTTTCTTTGAACCCTTAAGTGTCTACAACAAGACCCTGATGACTGAAGATCAAACTACCTCGTTGGCTACTTTAGCGATTAAACACGCGCTACTAGACCAGGGTGTAGCGCACATCGGTATCCCTAATGATGTACAGAAACTGCCGTATCAAGCCGAGATTATGTCTTTTGAGGGCAGAATGCCCAATATGGCTTATGGACAGGAAGATTGGGTAATCGAGAAAGCAGCAAAAATAATTAATCAAGCTCAAAGACCCTTAATTCTGGCTGGTTTTGGAGCAAGAGGACAAGGAACCAAACTGTTAAAGTTGGCAGAAAAAATTTGTGCACCAATAGCTTCAACGTTTCGTGCAAAAGGAGTGGTTGATTCTTCAGATCCCCTATATATGGGATGCCACGGAGGAATCGGATCAACAGCTTCAGCGGAACTCATGGAAAAAGCAGATTTACTCATTGTAGTCGGCTCGTCTTTTTCCGATCTCACCCGTGTCCCCCAGAAACGTACGATACAAATCGAAATTAACCCCTTAATGGTTGCAAGACGATATCCAGTTGAAGTTGCATTACTAGGTAACAGTGCAGTTTTAATTCCCAAATTAACAGCGAAAGTTGCACAGAAAAATAACAGTTCCTACTTAACTGAGGCTACAAAACTAAAGCAAGCTTGGCTAAATCAACTTGAAAAAGAAGCCGACCCAACAATGAAGCCCATAAGACCACCCTACATAATTAAAGTTCTCAACGACAAACTCTCGGATGACGCGGTAATTTCACTTGACGTAGGCGAGAACGGTTGGTGGTTTGGCCGAAACTTCCAGATGAAAAAGACACAAAAAATGATAATGAGCGGCACTCTTGCAACTATGGGTTTTGGTTTACCCGGAGCTTTAACTGCGGCGTTGGTTTACCCTGAACGCCAAATTGTTTGTTTGACAGGAGACGGCGGATTAACCATGGTATTAGGTGACTTCCTAACAGCGCTCAAGTATGATTTACCTGTAAAAGTGTTTGTGATCAACAACACACAACTCGGAATGATCATGCAAGAACAAAAAGTTGAAGGCTACAAGGGATGGCAAACTGAACTACATGATTACAACTTTGCAGACTTCGCAGAACACTCAGGAGGCTTAGGCATCAAAGTGTCTGAACCAAACCAGCTAGAAGCCGCAGTAGAAAATGCATTAAAATCCGATAAGCCAACAATCGTTGACATAGATACTGACCCAAAACGGTTCCTAACCTAAATTGTCAATATTCCAATTATTATTTCTTCAAAGGTTTTTCATAAAATCATTTTTTTCTATTTTTACTTTAAACTTATAAGTAATCTTTCAAAACCCTTAAAAAGATAAACCAGATGCAACTATTCTGGTTGCTTGAACAAATCAAAATAGTAACATCGGTTGCTTAACTTTTTATAGAGTATAGAAAATTAATAATTCAAAACAAGAATTTTATCAAGCTGCACTTCTTAAAAATTGGATTAATTAAGAAATATCAAAGAAAGGGAGAGTGAATTGATTTTTTATGTTCTCAGTAGACTTAGTTTGTTACATAGCAAATCACTTTATTTGGTTAGCTTAGATTTTGGTAGACTATCTTGAATCATTAACAAACAATTTTTTTTAACTACTCAATATCAAGATGTTTGTTTGATTACTGTGATGTCATCGAATTCGCCTGTTGAGTCATAATGAGTATAGAGTGCCGTGTAACCTGAGAAGTCATCAAACCAAGTGTGACTTTCTTTAATACATAGTTCGCTATTCACCCAAACATAAGCTGTTGTTCCAACGATATCTATGTCCAAAGTGTTAGTCTCATACGGATCAAAAGCAACACCATATTCATCCCATTGAACCTTTGCCCCGTTCCGATAAACTGCAAGTTCCACATGACCATCCGTATGAATCAAAGCATAAATCATGTTATTCCACATGCTATCATATTTCGCGATAACCCAAGGAACATCCCAAGTATTAGACCCGCTACTCAAAGTCTTTAATTCAACACGCACATGCCTATCATTAGTGAATTGATCATTAGTCCGTATCAAAGAATTGCCCTGTTGACTCCTAAGCTTGGCGCCAGTAACACTCCAAGAGCCCTGACCCACAGTCCAACCATTATAGTTGCCATCCTGAAAATCATCACCATAACTTTTCAACTGTATTCGACCATTGCCATAGACTTCAAGAGTTGAACAGTTATATCCAGGCGGAATAGTCATATTGTACCAGTATGGTTCAAATCCATTACGTAGTGGTGTAGTAAAAAACGGTCCACCCATGAATTGATTTGAAGCAGAATTTAAGGCTTGATTTATGGACAAGTCAGCGTAGCAAGCATAGTAAAAGAAACTAACAACCCACCAATAAAACGGATTACCACCCTGATCAGCAAAGGGTATACCTTGCTCTAGAGACGCTGAACCATTTGAGTAACCTATGAACACTTGAGAACCATCATCGAAATTGTCATAACCATCATCACTCATATGATGACCTATATCAAAATCTTCGCCGATAGGTTGAACTGTTCTATTGGTGAATGCGAAAGGTAAACTTCGAGCTCTATCATTGTATAATCCTTGCCAAGGTATAAGATTTTGACCATCTTCAATTTTAGTTCTGGCTGACAGACAAGTATTAATGAAAGCCAGCATTGTCTTGCCTCGGTCGCTTTCATCGATTTCATTGTAAATTTCTTCATCATAAATTCCATGACTAGGATCTGGTGTAGGATTTGGTAAAGGACCAATCCAAGTCCCAGTTTGATCCTCAAACATGAAATGGAACTCTCCGTTAATAGTGTTACCAACTCCATGGTCAAACGTTACAAAGACGACCCTACTGTTATCGCGTGTTTGAATGTTAATGTCAGATCTGATTTGTGTTTTAGTAGAACCAGGATTACGTGAACCTTGATGATTATAAGCGATGAAGTCCCCCTCGTTCTCGAACCAATTGGTAAGGTAAACCGAAGCGTTACGTTGGCATTCCCGTTCCTGTGCGCTTTTTCGCCAATTATAGTTAGGCGGATCAAAACTCCAATCAGTTGCGCCACTACTCTCAGAACCCCAAACTACAGCAGTCTTAGTCCAAGCAACTGCAGGAGCAACAGACGAAAACAGCATCAACAAAACAATCAAAACACAAAATATTACGCCGCCGCTCTTGAAGTAACGTCTTCTTTTGATACTAAATAATACAGGGTTCTTTCTGTAAACAATTGCAACTGAAGCTAAAGCTGTGAGTGCAATAGAAAAACTAAAAACACCAATAATTAACACACCACTAGAAAGTGACGAAGATATGGGGTAATCGGTAGTAGAAACCATGTTGAGGTCTGCTTTGGGTGCTCCTTCTGGCGCAGCAACACTTGTCCATGCCTCATCTATACTTCTGATTTCTGTAGTATCTGCCCAAATATTTACCTGTAACCCATATAGTTGACCATACCACTTATCTAACGCGACTCCAATGCTCCAAGTTGGATAAAGTTCCAATACGTCGTCGCTGCGGCTTTTGCTTGCGTCTAATGAGTGAGTTAATAGAAGCGATGTCCAGCAGATGTTTGATTCGTTAACGTTTTTTCCGTTGAATCCAACGTTTCCAAGCTTTTCTTGTGCATATTGTTTAGCTGCGTTTACTGCGATGTCGATGGCTTGTTTTTCAGTGAGGTTTACTGTTGTGCTCCCAATATTGAAGTATTGCCAGTTGTCAACAAACGCTGAGAGGAAGCCCTCTTGGATTGTTAATGTTACGTATTTGGTGTAGGGTGCTTGGGCGCCGTTGGCTGTGTAGTACCATTTGAAGTGAATAAAATCGTCGTATGCAGTCATTTCAAGGGTTATGTTATCACTTGTTTTTGTTGTGTTTTTCTCTGGTTCTATGTCGTTTAGGGTTGTTTTTAGGTCTGTGTATAGTTTGTTGTTTGTGTATTTTTGGTAGTTTGTTAGGAAGTTTTTGGCTGTTTCTACATCGTTTGTTGTTTTTGTGGTTAGATTTGGGGTGCCTTCTTTTTCTAGTGTTTGAATCATTTGGATATTGCCGTTGCCGAAAGTGTAGTGGATTTTTAGGTTGCTATTTTCCGAGTTTAGGGTATAGGTTGTGGATTCTTGTGTTACTACATCAAAGTAGGTGAAGGGGGTTTCTGGATCTGGCGGGT
>JAXDAO010000056.1:0-3533 GCA_034679745.1 Bathyarchaeia archaeon | reverse complement strand
CCCAAATCAACAACAACGTCATGAAGTTTTATGAAGCTATACTTGTTGTTAGCTTGCACGAGCTTGTATGTTGCTCGGCTGCGGTAATTTTCTTGTTTAGCTTTCTTATAATAAAACTCGTTTTTTCTTTCACGTATCCAAGCTTTCGGCATCAATGTCATCCCCCGGTAGGTTAAGCTCTGCTTTTGCGCTTGGATCGTTAGGGACTTCCTTGCCTAAGTTTAGTATCCAATCGGTTAATCTAGGGCAACTTTTAGGACTAATAGCGGTCGTCGGATCACAACGTGCATTATCCGGGCAAAGCAAGCATGGACAATCAATTATGGTTTCAATCGATGCAGGTAGCCTCTTAGGGTAGAGGCGATAAGTCCATCTTCCCTCTTGAAGTTCTTTCTCTCTTCGAATAAGCCCTTTTTCTTCTAATTTTATTGAGACGCGGGAACCTTCACGGCTGCTAGCGCCAAGTTCTCGCCATAAATCTGATTGAAGTACGCCCTGATAGCCAGTTCCAACGACATAGTGAAGTGCTTTCTGTTCAAGATCATTACGCTTTGGCATGTTGAGGTCAGTTCCAAATAATACATAATATAAGCGTTGGATTCACATAAAAATATGTATGCCTGAATGACCGTGGAAAAGAATGAGAAACCGCGACCAGAACGATGCACGCAAATACTGCTTAGGTATAGAATCCTCAGCTGACGACTTCGGAGTAGGAATAGCCACCTTTAACGGAGAAATCTTAGCCAACAAATCTGATGGCTACATCCCAATGGAAGGCGGAATCCATCCACGAGAAGCAGCAAGGCACCATGCAGAGGTAGCAGATATAGTTCTCCAAGAAGCACTAAAAAAGGCAGGAATAAGCGCTACTGAGTTAACTTGTGTAGCATTCTCGCAAGGACCTGGGCTAGGACCATCTTTACGGACAGGCGCCACTGTAGCAAGAGCACTAGCTTCTTACCTTCAAAAACCACTTGTTGGTGTAAACCACTCAGTAGCCCACATCGAAATAGGCAAACTCCAAACAGGCGCCAAAGACCCTGTCACTCTCTATGCTTCAGGAGGCAATACCATGGTCACCGCCTATGAGTCAGGACGTTACCGCGTCTTCGGGGAAACCCTTGACATAGCCCTCGGCAATTGTCTCGATGTCTTCGCTAGAGAAGCAGGTCTCAAGCATAAGAAAGGTTTGCCGTTGGGTGCGGCTATTGAAAAGTTGGCGCTTAAAGGCTGTGAGCTTGTTGGATTACCCTACGTGGTAAAGGGCATGGATCTATCGCTTAGCGGCTTGTTAACGGCAGCGACTGCTAAGCTGCAAAAGGGTGACTGCACTTTAGAGAATTTATGTTACAGTCTCCAAGAGCACGCTTTCTCTATGGTTACGGAAGTAACGGAAAGAGCGCTAGCACATACAGAGAAAAAGGAAGTTTTGCTTACAGGCGGAGTGGCAGCCAATAAACGGTTACAGGCCATGCTTGGAGTCATCGCAGAAGAGCACGATGCAGAATTCAGTGTAGTTCCGCTACAATACGCAACCGATAACGGTGCTATGATTGCTTGGACTGGAACATTAGCTTATAGACATGGGCTGGTTACGTCAATCGATGAGAGCTACGTTAAGTTGCGTTGGCGAGTTGACAAGGTGGATGTGCCATGGATACAATAGACAAAACACCAAAAGCCAAGTTACTAAAGAAAGGTGCAGAGGCAAGCCTGTTTTTATCCGAGTGGCACGGCCGGAAAGCAATCATTAAAGTACGTATACCAAAAAAATATCGTCCTGCAGCATTAGATGAACAAATTAGAAGCTACCGCACTGTGCACGAACCACAGTTGATGCATGAAGCTAAGGCTGCTGGAGTGGCGACGCCGCTGATTTACATGGTAAACGTTCCTGAAGCTGCTATCATAATGGAGTATATCGAAGGGCAACAAGTTAAACAGGTGCTAAACAAGATTTCGAAGTCAGACCGCCATTCTATATGCGTTAAAATTGGAGAATCAGCAGCTCGGCTCCACAGTTACGGCTTAGTCCACGGTGACCTCACAACTTCTAACATGATACAGACTTCGGATGGCAAAATTTACTTTGTTGACTTCGGATTAGGTGAAAAAAATATCGAAAACGAAGCCAAGGGCGTAGACTTACACCTTCTAAAGCGGGCGCTACAGAGCACCCATTATCAATTCTGGGAGGAATGCTTCAAGAGCGTTCTATGCGGTTATACCTCGGTGTGTGGTGTAAAATCTGCGGAAAAGGTTTATGAGAAAATCCGTGAAATAGAGAGGCGTGGCCGCTATGTCGAAGAACGAAAACAATAACTTCCCCCTAAAAGGCAAAATTGTCTTTTTCGCAACGGGAAATATCAACAAGTTCAATGAGGCACGCCGCATCCTGAGCCGCTACGGCATCGCGGTTGGTATGCTCAAACTCAAAGGGGACGAGATACAAAGCGAAAGTCTCCAAAAAATTGCGGAAACAAGCGTCATTAACGCATACAAAAGAAGCAAACTACCCGTATTTGTAGAGGACGCAGGCTTATTCATCGAAACCCTAAGCGGCTTTCCCGGTCCCTACGCAGCGTATGTTTACAAAACCATCCACAACAGTGGAATCATAAAGCTTATGTCTAAACTACAGCAAAGAAAAGCCAAATTTGAATCAATCATAGCTTACTGCGACGACCAAACTTTATGTAAACCCGAAAGCTTTCACGGTGAAGTCCAAGGCGAAATCACCATTGCTGAACGCAAGGAAGAGGGCAAATCAGGTTTTGGGTTCGATCCAATATTCCAACCGTCTGGAAGCGCTAAAACATTTGCTGAAATGACAATTGAGGAAAAAAACGGATACTCACACAGAGCAATGGCCATCCGAAAGTTTGCAGAATGGTACAAAAAACACCACTGAAAGTGTTATATTCCTAAGCATGCAATAGGAGATTTGGGGTATAACATGACTCAAAAACCTCGCCGAGCCGATCCTTGGCTCGAAGGCTTAATCACAGCAGTAGCATTTGGCGGCTTCTTAATCATCTTGGCTGTAGCGTTTGGTTTAGCACCTGGCGTCCCAGGTAAAATAATTGATTTCTTCGGTGACTTAACAGGTCAAACGTTTCCTGTAATCAATGGTCAAATGGTTTTACCAGCTCCAGCACACCCTGGAGCGCACTTCGAGGTATTTAGTGCAGTATTCAACTTCATGCTGGGTATTGGTATACTTGAGGTTGTTATCTTCGCTATGAGGTTGTACGCGCATTCAAAAATTGGAAAGATCGCTGAAACATTAGGTAACATGATATTCTGGATTGGTGGCGCAGTCATGGCAAACGTGTTTCTGCTAGCAGGTACCCTTAATGGATGGTTCACTTTTTGGCCGACGTTAATCATACTTGCTGGTGTATCCTTGATAGCTCAAGCGTTTGTTCGTTTCATGGCAAGTAAACGTTAAGTAGCCAAGAAGAAGGTTTTCTGTTCTTTTTCAATACAAGACTAGTTACTTTTAAATATCTGTGCAGTGTGGTTTAGGT
>JAXDAO010000055.1:0-2701 GCA_034679745.1 Bathyarchaeia archaeon | reverse complement strand
CTTCGCGAAAAAGCTTCATTGATCATGAATGCTTTGGATGCTTTCCATTTGGCTTCTACAGTGCATGGAAGCGTAGCAAGAGGCGATGTAAAAGCACAAAGTGACGTCGACGTTTTCATCGGCGAAGTGCAGAATAGTTTTTTGGTGGAATCAGCACTCGAAAAAGCCAAATTGCCGATTAGTTCCCGCCTAATTGTGCAGGCTACGCCAAATTATGCCATGAAAGCTCATATAGAAATTAATGAGCAGGCGACTGTTTCTTTTCCGCTTATGGAGATGCGGCGCGTAGAGCGGGAATTTTATCGTTTCGGTGGCGAAGCCAGTCTGTTCCAGCTCCAAGCAGGTATTCGTGTTGCGGGTGTAGACAAGCGGCTTATGCTAATTGAACCCCTAGACCTTGGACATGTTGAGAGCAGTATCATTGGCAGGGCGGAATTCGCAGCTAAATTGCTGGGGATTTCTGTGGAGACTGTTTTGGATCGGGTTCATGCATTAATGAAACGAGATACAGTTGGGCGAACTGGTGTGTTTATAAAAAAAGAATTATCCTCGGATGAAACTTTTGAAGGTGCTTTAAAAAAGTTGGCTGAGGCAAACCCTGCGGTTCGCCGAAGACTAAAAGGGTAGTTTAAGAGGGGTAGTAGATGAGTTCTTTTTCTTCGAGTAGTTGCTGGATTTTGTCGACTGCTTCGTAGACTTGTTCTTCTTTCTTTGCGCCGACGCATACTAGTTTGCCTGCGCTGAAGATTAAGAAGACGACTTTGGGTTCGTCCATGCGGTAGACTGCGCCTGGGAATTGTTCGGGTTCGTACATGACGCGGCTTAGTTTGTAGACGAGGCTTTCAAGGTCGATTTCGCCGCCGAGTTCTGCTGATGCGACGATGTTTTGGATGTTAACGATTGGTTTTTCTGTGATTTGTATGCCTTCGCCGCGTAGTTCTTTTACTACTTTTTCTACTGCGCTTCTTGATTCTTTTTCTGATTTAGCGCCTGTACAGACCATTTTGCCTGTCCCGAAGATCAGGGTGGCTGTTTTTGGTTTTTTTAAGCGGAAAACTAGACCTGGAAACACTGAGGGGTTGTATTCTGTCTGTGGGAATTTCTCTACGATTTTTTGTAAGTCTATTTTCTGGTTAAGAGAAACCGACGCGACTATGTTCTGTATGCTTATGATTGGTTTTCGTTTACTCATGTCAACTCACGAGCTTCTTTATTTAAATAACAGAGGGAGTATATAAAGCATCTATTTATAAAGAGTTGCTTATCGCTCACACGCTTAATTTAAGCATATTTAACTTCGGAATTGGATGTTTTGATGTTTTCTTAACTTTTTTTGTAGTGATTGACTGTTTTTCTTGTTATTTCTGTTTATTTGCTTTCACAATTGAATCTATCACACCTAATATCCAGTTTAACGTTTGTTTAATATAGCCAAACAAGCCACACAGTACCCCGTGAACCACTTTGCCTCAACACAGTTTCTACATCGTCGACGTATTTGCCGAGTCAAAATACTCAGGCAATCAACTTGCCGTCATCCAAAACGCCGCCGACCTCACTACCACCCAGATGCAGCAGATAGCCAACGAAACCCACTTCTCCGAAACCACCTTCATCCTCAACGATAAACCCCGAGACGGCGGCTATGACGTACGCATCTTCACACCCCAACAAGAGGTTCCATTCGCAGGACACCCCACTTTGGGTACAGCATACATAATCAAAAACTTCATCGCAGAAGGCACCCCCGATACTGTTATCTTGAACTTAGGGGTAGGGCAAATCCTCGTATCCTTCCACAAAGATTTAGCTGGTCAAGAGGTGTTATGGATGAGGCAGAAGCCGCCCGTTTTCCTAGAACGATTTTCAATCGAAGAGTTGGCGACTATTCTGCAACTAAGTGCATCCGATTTCAATGGACGCTTTCCTATTCAGGAGGTCTCAACGGGCATGCCTTTCATGATCGTACCTCTGAAAACACTAGACGCAGTAAGAAGAGCTCACGTTAACGTAGATGTACTCAAAAAAATCGCAGACAAAGTCCATGGCGGCATACTTATTTTTTGCCCCCAAACCTATCAGCCAGAAAACAACCTAAACGTTAGGGTTTTTGTAGATTTATTCGGTATCCCTGAGGATCCAGCTACGGGGTCAGGCAATGGCTGCCTTGCTGGTTATCTCTTGCATTACCGATATTTTGGCACAGACAAAGTAGATGCCCGAGTTGAGCAGGGCTTTGAAATCAATCGTTCATCCATACTTCTGGTGAAAGCCTGCGAGAGAGAAGAAGAAATTGAGGTTTTGGTAGGCGGAAAAGTCCAACTCGTGGCCTGCGGCACTCTAATATAGGAAAACTTTTGTGGGTACCTTTATTGGCAGGTATTTTCATTTTTCTGTTGGGCTGGTGAGTTGGTGTGTGGCTTCCGGACCCAAAACTGCGGGTCTGAGGAAACTCCGCCCACATGTAGAATTGCAGTCCCCCTGGGACAAGCTGAGAAGCTTGGCAACGGAGCAGAAACGAAACGTCTAACCGGACATGGCTATGACACATTTGTGATGTCGAGTCCGCCGGCTTAGAAACGGTGAAACGGCCGCCCTGCAAGTGGAAAGGGCAAACAGTCGCCGATGAAGCATCTACCGGAAGGCGCGGGTAGCCCGATTAGCCGAATGCCACAAACAACAGAAGGCGGGTTACAACCAA
>JAXDAO010000054.1:0-3079 GCA_034679745.1 Bathyarchaeia archaeon | reverse complement strand
TACAAAAAGATGACATTTCCCAACCAAAACCAATGGAAAAATACGTAATTAGCACTTACAAGAATCAAGGAAAAAAATTTCAAATAAACCAAGCACGACCTACCAGTAAAGGAAGCGTTACTTTTTTGCGACGTGACTTAACAGTTAACGAGCCGCTTAAAATTAACCAGCCATTAGTGCTTGATATTGATATGGACTATTTTTCTTGTAGTTCATATCAGAACAAACCAATCAAAGTTGAAATAACAAAAAAGCAATTTGAGGAGTTTAACAAAAACAAATATCACCCCTTACGTTTTGAATATCATTGTTACACAAAAAAAATCGCTGATCAACACTTTATGATTTTTAATCAAAATGAAGACATTGTCATCCGTCCACATTCAAAAGTTTCAAATAACCAAGTATTGAGTAGAATCAATACTTTTGTAGATTGGTTACAGACAAATGAGATTTCTCCCAATATTATTGATGTTTGTCGAAATACTTTTTCTGGTTACACCCCTGACTCACAGAGGAAATTTATTGAAGATCATCTAATAAGCAGGTTAAAGGAAATTTACAGCATACATTATGCTCAATTAAATTAATAGACGATGTTACTGAATAGTCTTTGGATAGTTGGCGGAGTTTCTTTGTTTTTATGCTCTGCAAAGTGTTAAATTGAGTTCAATTAATACCAATACTAGAATTAGTTATGAATACACGATCAATCGCGTTGATAGCTAATTTCGCCGCCTTAGCCATAGTCCTAAACGCAATCAGGATCCCAACATTCTACTGGCCCGGGTTCTACTACACATTATACGAGATACCCGTATTAGTGGTCTTCTTAATCTACGGTTTCAAAATCGGCATCTTAGTTGAAGCCATACACATTGCAGGTCAAGAGATATTTTTCCCAGTAGGCCCCGGCGGCTTAGTTGTCTATCCAATGGGGTTAATAGTTATGCCCCTTATGGCTCTCACCATATTTTTAGTACAAAAATTCCTGACTAAAAACCCACAGACGGATAGGCAAAAAAGTGAGAGAAAAAAGACCATATATGTGACCGTAGCCGCAGCAGTCGTTAGAGGCGGATTTATGCCTATTCTCGATTCTCTTGTTCTCTATAGTTTTCTGCTCCCAATAGTGCTTGGAAGAAGTATTCCTGCAGCATATGTTGCAGGATTAGTGCCCGGCTTTATTATCTACAATGTGACAAGCGCACTCTACGCAGTCCCAATAGCCTACTTCATAGCGAAACAAGCATGCAAGCACTTAAAACTAGAACCTCGCCTCCTAAAGATTTAACTTAGCAATTCTATGTCGAGCCCCGTTTATGCATTGATTAAATGGTATCTCTGCAGTCTGTTTTGTGGTCAAATTCTTTTTTGACTAGTTACTATAAGCAGGGGGCTCTGAGAGAATCGTGGCGAAAGATTTTAGAAAGGAGGTGAATAAGGTGAGGAAATCATCAGTTATAATCTTTGCTTTAGCGCTTCTGTTAATCTCTTTTGCGTTGCCGGTAATGGCTGCGCCAACTGATGGTCAAAAAGTTGCAGTTACTTTAAAGTTCACGCCAGTAGGTGGACCTCCAGGTGAGCGTTGGACTACAAACGGGGGTGTAACTCAAGTACGCGATGCCGGACTAACATATGATATTGAACTCAGTATCGATGGTGGGCCTGCTATCATTGGGAACTCGGTCGCTGCGAGAGACGCTATGGGGAAGAGACCGGTAATGGTTCTCTACCATGAGCATCATGTAATGTCGTTCCCTACAGAAGGAGGGGGGTTTGAAGGCTATGATTTGCTAAAAATAACCGATATGAATTCTGCATCAGATTTTACTCTCCAAACACACGGAGTATATCAAGGAACTGGCGCCTTTGAAGGACAAACGCTATACTTATGGAGAGACAAGGGGCCCGCAGATCCTGTATGGGAAGGTTATCTGCTGAAGCCATAGCTCAAATGGGTATGCCGTTGAGCTGCCATTTTCTTTTTTCTTTTGACTTCGATAAGCAAGGCGTTGAGTAAGGGGTGAAAAGTTGAGTTCGGATCGGGTGTTAAGAATCCTTGAGGGAGTGGGTGTTTCTAAGGCTGAGGCTGAAGTGTATGTTTACCTTGCTAAATGGGGTCCGACAAGAAGCCTGGATTTAGCCGTTAATATCGGAAAAACTCAGCCGCAAATTAACTCAATTCTACGCCGTTTAAACAAAAAAGGGGTTGTTAAGTATAGTAAACGTCGTTCAAGGCTTTTTTCAGCGTTGGATTTCGAAGAAGTAATAGAGCGTTATGTGAAACTTAACATTGAGCAAGCGATGGTTATCGAAGAAGTAAAAGAAAAATTGTTAAACAGTTTAGGAAGAGGGAGTCATCGACATGATGTATAGTCAAGAAGAAAGCAACGACTTGAAAAAGTTATATGTCCATTTGAAGCTACTAGCATTATCAAGCTCCTATGGGCGAATTGGTTGCTGAAGGCAGTGAAAGAAGAAAAACTGCTCAAAGTACTTCTCAATTTAGGATTTACTAAACTTGAAGTGCAAACTTACCTGTTCCTTGAAAAATATGGTTTATCGAAAGCTAAAGATTTGACAACAAAGCTCAAAGTTTCAAAGCAAAGATTATACCCGACTATAAAGAACCTGGAAAGAAAAGGAATACTGAATTCGACACTTGAACGCCCAGCTCGGTTTTCCGCAGTGCCTTTCGATAAGGTACTAGACCTTCTGGCAAAAACCAAAATTGAGGAAGCTCATCGCGTAGAGCAAAACAAGGCTGACCTTCTCGTAGATTGGCAAACGGTGTATAGATTAGAAAAATCTCATCAGCCTGAAAAGTTTACTGTAATTGAGGGTAGAAATTACATTTACTCCAAGATTCAGCAGATGATACCTGAAGCTAAAAGTAAAATACGGCTTGTAACGACGATTCCAAGCCTTGCCCGTGCTGAAATGTCGGGTCTTTTTGATGCTGCCTTCAGTACCCTTTCCAGATCCAAAATTCAATTTCGTTTCTTAGTCGAGTTGAATGAAAATAATGTTGAAACGATGAAAACCTTTCTTAAAAAGAAAGAAAAAACATTGGCCC
>JAXDAO010000053.1:0-2966 GCA_034679745.1 Bathyarchaeia archaeon | reverse complement strand
CATTAAACATAATGCCGCCCGCTGGTGTAAAACTTTTGGTCGGCTTTGACCAGTCATTACGCAAGACAACACGACGTCGCACCAAAGAGCCCGCTGGCTCCACAATAACTTTCTTGCCGCCAATCTTGGCCGTCTTGTCAGTCAGACGCGGCCAAACGACTTGTAGCATATTGCCGTGACGCAATGTCTGACTGTCAAGTAGTTGTCTTACATTTTCTCGTTTGACGGTAAGTCTCATTTTCTGTTTCTCCATTCTCAAGTGTCTTGCACTCTGTTATGTCGTCAAAATCATCACCTGGGACAGAAAATATTATTTTCGTTGTGTGAATTATTTTCAGGCGATTATGTTGATTCAGGCAATAGTTTTGACATCTTGTAGGAAATCTATCGCCGTAACAGCCCGCTGACGGTATGTTATCAGAATGAGTCATTCACCACCCGGTAGGTTGGTAATCGCCGTACAGAGCCTTTGCATATCGTTTGACCATTAGACGCACCTCCATCTCAATAAGCGATTGTGGAACTTTCAGATAGACCATAGTCAGCAATCGCTCTAGTGAGCTTTTGAAAGCAGGATCAGTCAAAACACCTGATACCAACGAATCAACGAAAGGTTTAACAACGTCGTTTCTAACATCATTCTGACAATTCATTACGGTATCCCTTTTTCTAAGTCCTTATTTCAGCAGACAACAATTGTTTGCTCCTATATACTTAAAGGCACAAGTCTATCTCTGGAGTCATATTTTTTGAGATTTTTTTGAGAAATTTAATCTTATCAGAAAGAGTTCCATTAAATCGAAAGCAGCTTCTCTAAAGTTGCCTCATGAGTTTTAATCTTCTTTCTTGCATCTTCTAACAGAGACATAAAATCTTTAAGCCCCAATGTTGAGACTTCGGTTTCCGATCCATCAAGCCAACGGGCCTTAACCCTACCGTTTCCAACAACGGCAACAATTTTTCCAGCTTTTAGAGGCTGTGAATGAGGATAAACAAACGCTCCAACAAGAGTATTGTTTTTTTCTTTATCGTACAGAGTTTTTGCCATTTTTAATTCCTATTGTTTTGTTGCCGCCGCTATCTGTTTGGCATACTTCACCAACATTCTACGTAAGGCTTCATACATTTTCGGACTCAGCGACTTGTACTTGCTTCGACCATCCCGAATATCCAGTATTGCCGTAGCAAGCCATGTACCGAATCTTGCGTCTCTGCCGTTGAAACCAAGATTGTTAAGATGTCTTGTTTGGGCTGTTGCTTGTTCGTCAGCCGTCTGATTAGCATAAATTCTCAGACAACCGCGTTCTAATGCTTTTTGGTGAGCAGGATTAGTGATATCACACGAAGATTTCAACCAGGTTCGAATGGCTTCGATTTTTTCTTTCATCGTGTTTTCTCCGTTTCTAAAACGAACAGAGAATTAGATAATTCTGGGAAAGAAAAAAAATGTTGGTGCCGATTTATAACCGGGTTTCTCCTGCCAGAGACGGACGATTTATTTCGGAAGTGGCAGCATTCCGATGTTTGTCGCCCCTGTTATATTTTCACCAACAATATTAGGTTTTTTTAGACTACTTCTGGGTTTCTTTTTTCGCAAACCTAATCTTATCAGAAAGAGTTATTCATCTTCATCTTCATCTTCATCTTCAGCTTCATCTTCATCTTCATCTTCATAACTGCTGTCAACGTCTGGATTTTCAGTTCCCTCAAGAGTTGTTGGAAATGACTTGACAACGGTCTTTGGCATTATTGCCAGACTATTCGTAATGGCATTTCGCAAAGCGTCATCAGTAATGCCATCAAACTTATAACTACTATGACGTAACCATGTCACAAACGCATCAGCATCAGCAGCTTCATGACAGGCAATCAGCATGCTTACAGCGCGCCCCGTCTGTTGTCCCTTTCGCTCTGCTGTATCCTTGTCCTCATAAACTTGATTACAAACATCCGCACAAATCCACTCAGCACCATCTCGTGTCAAGTTAGCCAACATTTATTTTCTCCTTATGCTTGACCACTGTTATATTTCCGCGTCTAGATTTCTGGGTTGTAGTTTTTTAATCTTATCAGAAAGAATCTATAGGGGAGAGGAATTCTCTTACTACGTTTCAGAGAATTCCGTCTCCCTCGTTTCTGGCTTATTGTTCAAACCTATCTTCCCAAGCTTCAGTTGAGCAAGTATCGTAAGAATAGTTCCGATAATTACTATCTTCTACTGCTCGTTCGTCATCATAATAGTCGTATTCGCTATCGTCTGGGACGCAATTGTCGCAACAATCTTCCCAACCACAATAGGGACAGCAATTATCACCAGAATACAAATTAATCTCATTCTCATACTCCATTGGAATTATTCCTCCATTTTTTTAAGGTTATCAGAAAGAGTCAACCGTCAATCGGAGTTCCATCTTCTGTTAGTCTAAAAAAACCAGGATCGGACCCATGTTCAATCAGAGCCTTAGCACATTCTTTTGGTGTTTTGCTTTTCTGGGATTAAAAAGTTATAAAAAAAACACCCTGAGAGAGAATTGAACCCTCTTACAAAGAGATAATAGACCTACTTTGAATTTCCGCAAATTCTTTTCGGTTATTATGCGGAACCTCTTCGCAGTCAGATACCAGACCAGGGTAATCTTATATCTCAATTGTTTATTACTGGGAAAAATCTCAATCTTATCAAAAAGAGTTATTCGGCTATGGTTATTCTTCCACAAGCATCTATCTCATCTCCTGGACGCAAAGTAATCACAGTAACAGGACAACCCTTATTCAAAAGGCGGGTCTGTACTGCAACAGCATTGCCCTTTCGCCGATAAACTTTGACGCACTCTGGAAATGTGCCCCAATTAGCAAAGCCCCTAAAGAGTCCATCTTGACAATATCGATAACCCGTATTTTCGTGAACCAAAACAAACCACATGAATTATTCCTTATCAGAAAGAGTCACTGCTTCTTAAGCCATT
>JAXDAO010000052.1:0-6080 GCA_034679745.1 Bathyarchaeia archaeon | reverse complement strand
GATTAACGCTTACACTTGTCTGAGGAAAACTGGAATTTCCCATCCATGTTGCCTTAACCTGATAGGTTCCACGTGAAGGTTTCCAAACTGCCAAGTATCTGCCGTAATCATCAGTTTGCACCGACGTTATTTCATTCCACACAGCGTTCTCAATGTAAGTTTTACTTGAAAGAACAATCCAAGCATCTGGAACTCCTACGCCATCACAGGTTAGGTTTCCGCTGATTGCAACTTCTTGTCCAGTGTATACTGTGTCACTGCTTAAAGATATATGGACAGTAACAGGTGTTTGCTGCCTTACCTCTATTTGCATTTCGCTGCTGCCGCCTGTTCCAAGATTATCGTCAACTGTAACGCCAACAGAGTAGGTGCCCGGTTCAGAGTAAATGTGGCTAACAGTTACGCCAGTTGCAGAGGTGCCATCTCCAAAATTCCAGGTGTAAGAGAAAGTGCGTGGTTCATGATTTTGGTTCCAGTATTGTTCACACCATAAAGCATAGAAAACAATAACATCTCCAACCCTTGGCGTAAGAGGTGAATAAACAAATGAGGGAGTGGCATGAACAACTTGTGCATTCACAGTAAAAGGATGAGCAAAAGAAATCAATGAAAAAATAATTATAAGTGCCAATGCTGTTTTGTTCATGACTTCTTATTCCCTCGACGTTTTTTGTAGTAAACAAGCAAACCTATGCATATAATTGCTATTGATACCGCCGCTAAGATTGTTAGGAGATACTCTGTTTGTGGTAGTCCTGACCCGGAATTGTTTGTTGGCTGAATTGTTATGTTGGGTGTAGCTGATGGATAAAGGCTAAAACTTGGAACCTCAAAATCCTTTACTGGATTAACTAAGGGGTGGTAGTCGATGCTTCTGTTAGTTGCCCAATCATATCTGTCATCTATGTAGGGTGTATCCCAGATTCCCAACCCCTCGACCTCTGTGGCGTTGGGGTATTTGACAGTGTAGTTGCTCCAGTAGTTCCTATCCACTATGGGGGCATCTGCTAAGTCAACAAGGATACCGCTGTCAAAAAAATTGTTTTCAGTTATAACGTCGTCGCCGCCACGGTTATAATCAACAAACACTGCAGAGTTTACGAAAACATTGTTTTTTATGATGTTTACTTCTCCGCTGCCTCCCAGAATGTGTATACGTGTGTTCTCAAAGCAGTTGCCGATGAAACTGTTGTTGTTTGAGGGTGTACGTATACCTTCTGGGAAATTAAGGATGCGTAGATTTTTAACTAAGACGTTACTGTAAGCGTTGAAAGTTTCGCCGTGTCCAATCAAATTTATTCCCCCTAAGTTGACTTCTTTAGGATCACCTTGAAGGGTATGTCCTGCACCGTCTATTGTGATGCCTGCTCTTTGAACTGTTAGAGTGCCAAAAATATCTACTATAAACGTGTAGGTGTCACCGTTTCTTTGAAGCCAAACAAAATCAGTGTCGGGTTCAATACTTCCATCTGGACGAATCGTTAAGTTAAGCGGCGCTTGCGCATTAACCGGTAACGCAATGACTGAAAAAGAGAATATAAGGCAGAATGCAAGTAAAACAACGCATGTCTTCATTTTTTGTCAGAGATAGTCTTTAGGTTTTGGCTTTATAGATTTTTTCGTCAAGAAACCTTGACAAGCCTTAGTCAAGATGGGATGTAAAGGGTTTTTCTGGATAGACCTCCGATAAGCCATAGAGATATCGGAGGTAGGAAGAATGAGTGAGGTAGTGGTAGGTTTAGACGTTCACTTGAAGAATACTCAGGTGACCGTCATGAAATTAAATGGTGAGATAGTTAAGAAAGAAAGAATTAGGACTTGCAAATCTGAGCTTTCCAAATGTTTAGAGGATGTTCCGAAAGGAAGTAAGGTTGCCTTGGAGTCGGTGGGTTTCTGTTGGCCATGGATCGATTTTTTGGATGAATTAGATTTTGAGCCGCTGCTAGCTAACCCGATGAGAGTGAAACTTAGAGCAGAAGACGTTAAGAATGATAAGGTAGATAGCAAGACACTAGCTGATTTGACGAGGATGAATTGGTTGCCAACATGCTATGTACCCAGCAGTGAGATGCGTTGGCTTCGCAGCTTGCTTAGACATAGAGCTTTCAGAACCAAGCTTTGTACTGGCGTTAAGAACAGGACTAAATCAGAGTTTAGGAAACGAGCCATAGATTTAGATGTTAACCTTGGAACGTTAAAGGGACGCAAATTAGCCTCTGACCTTGGAGTTTTTGAGGTTTCCCAGAACCTTGAACTGCTGGAAGTTATGGATAGGCAGACAAAAGAGATTGAAGGAATGCTCTTTAAGGAATACGGTCATGTGAAGCCTGTTGAGCTTTTGATGACTATTCCTGGGATCGGTTTTTTGTCAGCTGTTACGCTTTATGCGGAGATTTGTGATATTAAGCGTTTTAGTAGTGCTGAGAAGCTGGCTCATTACGCTGGTTTGGTTCCTACGGTTCGTCAGTCTGGTGAGCATTCGTTTGCTGGGAAGAAAACAAGGGGTGATGCTTGGATGAAATCTATTTTGATTGAGGTTGCTTGGGCTCATGTTCGTTATTGTCCAGATGGCCACTTGGTAGAGGTCTTTAAAGACGCTTGTAAGCGTAAGGGGGATAGTCGTGACGCGATTAAAATTGTTGCTCGCAAGCTGGTAAACGTCGTTTGGGCTGTTTGGACCAACGAGAAGGAGTTCATGGTAAAGTAGGACACGCAGCCAGGGAGTCTCCTAAGGTTTACTGCAACGTTGATTGCTGGGTCAAGATTGGGGTTTCTTTGGCTGTTTGGCTGAAGCCATAGTGCGACTTGGTTCGCTGATAAGAGAATGTCGTCTGAAATACAAAAAAAGGATTTAAAGGTGGATGAGGTGAAGTGAATAGGTAGTCGTGAGGCTATCAGAACAGCTCTTAGCCCGTTTCTTTCATAAGAGAAACCTTGACAAGAACGCTTAAATCAAGAAGTCTATTTCCTAGACATCATGGGAAAACTGAAACTTTCTCCACCCCATTTGCCGGAATTAAAATTAAATACGGGTTTTTGTAGAAAGAGCTTAACCTCAGTTCTTATTTGCATAATTTTACTTTCGCCATTTCTATTCTTTGATATGAGTGATGCTTTAACCGATCAATTAAGCCCCGGAGCTATCCTGATTAAATCCGATGGCACCATCGAAGGATCAGACAAACTTCAACGTAATGGCAACATATACACCCTCACCAGCGATGTTAACGTAGAATTCTCAAACTATCTTGCTCAGGAACTAACTCCTTTTCTGGTAATCGAGAAAGATAACATAGTGGTAAACGGTGCAGGACACACTGTAACATCTAACGGCACAGGACTTGGGATATACGCTAGAGGCGTACACGGGATCACGATTGCTATTTTTACACTCAGAAATTTCACAGTTGGATTCAGTTCATACGTTTCTGATTTAATAACCCCTAAGCATTCAGAATTAATCCGTAAACTAACCCACAACAATCAGATACTAAACAACAATATAGAAGTAGTAAATCCCCAAAGTATAGGTTCAGGCGTTGAGGGCTGGGGTATATTTGTAGAGTTTTCAGAGGATATTCTTGTCAACGGCAACACCATAAAAGCCGCTGACCCGGCTAAAGGTCTCTATGTTGGAGCAACCTGCAACAGAACAACCATAACCAACAACAGATTCATTGAATGTGGTTTGGACCTATACACTTTGGCGGAGAAAACCCTCAACAACAACACAATCGACGATAAACCCGTCGTTTTTGTAACGGGTAAATCCAATGAAGTCGTTGATGGCGGTGAACAGGTGTTTGTTTACAACTGCCATGACATAACCGTTAGAAATGTTGCGCCTAACAACGATTACAGAAGAACAATACAGCTACAAGCAACCGACAACAGCATTGTAACGTCTTGTAAGGGTGTAATCGCTCTTATCGATTCCACAAACAACTCCATAACAAATAACCCAGCAAAAACCATTGCGCTCTTTAGCAGCAACTTCAACAGGATATACAGTAACGATCTCTCGGGTGGATACGTCATTTTTCCAAGAGCCTCATCTGAAGAGACTTATGGACGATGCATTGATCTAAGCGCTTCAAAATACAACGACATATACAACAATACCATCCGAAACTGCACCCACGGAATACACCTTGGAGAAGTTGAAGAGGCAAGCCAATACAACAACATCTACCAAAACAACATCTACAACGTAACATCAGCAATATTTTTCACTTATAGCCACCAAAACTTTGTTTACTCAAACAATATCTATAACAGCTCAACAGGTCTCTACCTTCAGGCAACAAATGACATAGTTGCTGCACAAAATAACATAACTGACTGTGGATTGGCATTATTCGTTATGGGTAGCAATAACCAGTTTTACCATAACAACTTGGTTAACAATACTAATCAAGTTTCTGTGGAACATCAAATGTTGTTTTCCTCCAGTATAGTCTTAGCCTATTCAGTAAACAACACATTCGACGCAGGCTACCTAGCTGGCGGCAACTACTGGAGTATTTTCCAGGGGGTAGATTCTAATGGTGACGGCATCAGCGAAACACCCTATGTAATTAACAGTGACAACTCGGACCGTTACCCCTTCACGCAACCAATCGGATTGTCTGATTATGTACCACCTGAAAAACCCCCAGTATACTTTGAGACGGCACCTACCCCCACACCTACGCCCACTCCTACTTTGACTGTTTCTCCAACTCAGTCTCCCACTAAGACACCAACGCCCACACCAAAACCGACTCCTGCACCAACACCTGCACCCACGCCAACCCCATCTCCCATTGTGACTCCTACTCCTACAGATTCTTTACCCAATAATGGTCCAACTTCTCCACCTAACACAAACTCAGATTTGACCGTAACTTTAACTTGGGTAATTATTGGAATCTTGGTTTCTGTAATTTCATTGTTACTGTATGTTAGGTATCTGAAGAGAAGCATCAAACCAGCTTCTAACATCATGAACTAATTTTTTGAGGGGATTTAGCTAAGTTACAAAAAAGGCATCGAAAAACCGCTAACTTGAGTAAGTAAACCTTTTCCCAAACTTGGATGTAACCCCTCTTTATAGGTCAAAAAACGTTGACAAAGGCGTAGTCAAGAAAGTTTGACGAAACTACCTATATACATCAACTAATAACACCAAAAAGAAGGTGTGTCGATAGTGGATAAACGATTTAAACTTGCTTTTATTCTGATCATCATTTCATCATTAGCCATCATGAATTCTCCAGTCAAATCACAGCCAACTGGCAACATAATAATCAGCTCTGATGGCTCTGTTACAGGAACAAAAGCCATTACTCAAAGCGGCAACACCTATACTTTAACCGCTAACATTACTGAATGGATTCAGGTTCAAAAAAGCAACATTGTTATCGATGGAGCAGGATACGCTATCAATGGAGCCGGAGTAGACTTAACAAACGGAATAGGACCAAACCAACCAAGCCCCTCACGTCCAATAATTAATAATATCACAATTCGCAACTTGATAATCAATGGAGACGTAATAGGAAACGGTGGCGGAAATTACACATTCTACAATAATTACATATATAGAATCAGTTTAGGGGGAACAATGTACAATAATATCACCTATTGCACCATAAATGATATTGTTATGCTTTATGGAGGAAGTTTTACCACTATAACTGAGAATAACATATTAAATGGTGTAACGGCTTTTTTGGCTTCTAACCTAACGGTAAATAGGAACTATTGGAGATTGTATTTAACAAAATATCCCAATGCCACCGAAATAGGTAATACTGGAATAGGCAACCAGCCGTTTGTGTTTTTGAGTACACCCATCTATCAAGACAACCATCCCTTAATGAAGTCTGTATCAATTCCATTGACAGGTTCAAGTATTGAATTTCCAACACCTGTGCCTACACCCAACGAAACTTATGAACCCATAGGGACGCCAATACCGCCCAGAACGCCCAGTCCCACACCTATACCTACAGTCACTTCCAGTCTCATAGAGACACCAAATCCAACACCTTATACACCAGAGTCTCAGCTTCTGCCATTAGGGGCAATCTTGGCGG
>JAXDAO010000051.1:0-4794 GCA_034679745.1 Bathyarchaeia archaeon | reverse complement strand
TATGGCCCATGTTCCGTTTGCGTCTAATCCGAGAGTGCAGTTTCCAACAAAGTTTTCGCCTATATCCGTAATCAAGTTTCCGCTTGCCAATGTTGCGGAAGCGCCAGAAGCTTCTCCCTTAGATACGGTCATATAAACATTTACTTTAGGATCCACATGCTGAATCAACGGGTTAACTAGTACGCCAGCTGAAAAGCATAAGACGGCGATTAAAGCGTATGTTACTACATTTTTCTTTTCCGTATTTTTCACCTCCTTAATCTTAAATGCTGAACCAAGTTTTTGAAAAAGAATCCTATGGATTGCGTCATGGTCGCGGCAACTTCAGCGGGGCGAGTAGCGAAGTAAATTATGACTAGTGTAGCAACGGTAACCGCAACACAGATAACGCACAAGATCACTACGTACTTTAACATGCCTAAGCTACCCTGCTTTGCCTTCTCCACGCCGATAGCTTGATTGCGCCGTTTCGTAGCGTCAATGTTGCTTTGCTGCCAATAAGAACTAAAGTTCTTCTTTATGTCAACTGGATCGAAGGGAAGCTTAACGTCAACGTCAACAGTGTTAGTCTCAACCTTTTCGCCTTCTTCATTAATTATAGTTATGTGTTGAGGCAACACGACTTTGCTATTAAATTTGCGGTGTCCTGGATTATCTGTTATACGATTGGCAATTCTGAGAGCTGTCAGCACTCTAGGGTTAGTGGCTATGGCCTTGCTAATGTGACTGAAGCTTATGGGAATGCCGTCTAAAGTGTAGGGTGGAAGAACATCCATGTCTCTTTCGCTGTCAATAATGTTTTGGTCGCTGTTTGTGGTGCTGTCTAAAGGTTTCGCAAGATAGAAGTTTTTGCTTCTGCCTTTCTTAGCGTCTTTCTCCAACATGCCTTCAGGAGTAACGTCAAGAGCCTCCAACGTTAACACGCGATCATCCCAAGCAATCAAGTCTAAAGCTTTAGTTTTCAGTAAACCAAACTTTTTCTTAATCAAAATCATGGCTGCTTTGGGAGCGAACACTATAACAATCGCTATACCCACCCATGTCACAGCCAAAATCGCGGGAAGTATTATTGTGTAAACCAAATCAAGAATGTTCATTTAGAATACTCCTTTCTTTTCTTTTGGGGATGCGTTCACATCCAAAGTTTTAATTGTTCTAAGCTCAAGCAACGCCTTAACCTTGTTCCCATTCTGCGCATCATTCGTTAAAAAGAACATGTGATTCCATAAACTGTCAAGGTAACTGCCTAAGCCAAGATCAAAGTCTTTTTCAGGAAGGTTCATCTTTGCGTCTTCAATTATGTCTTCCATAACTAACTGTACAAGCCTAGTGTTCTTTGGGTCAAGAAACGTGCATCGGTTCACATGGCTTATCATTGTTCGCAATGCTGCAAAACTGTTGTCAATTGTATATGCATCTTTAAATTTTACAAAGGCGTTTCCTTTGCCGTCAGTTAAGATGTTTCCGTTTTCGTCTCGTTGAAATTGCAGATTACCTTTAGCGTCTAAATCGGGAACCTTTACGGGCTTGAGAACTTTCTGCGCCAAAATGTCTTCCACATCATCATCATGCAACACTTCATAGCGTATAGCTAAGTCCTTGCGCCATGCAATGTCAGCTTCCGTGTCGCCACGCATCATTTCACTTTGCGTTGCTGAAACTACAATCTGGTGTTTTCTATCCTCAGCTACTTCGTTGTTTCTCCCACGTAGCAGTTTAGAAATAAAATTCGGCAAGGTTACATTATCTCCTCAGCTATCCTACGTTTCTTTTCCGCTGTGGATTCAGTGAGAAAGTCAAATGTGAATTTGAAGGTTAACAGCATCATTATCAAGCCTATAAGTATGCACAGCATGAAGAAGCCCATTGCAAGTTGCCCTACAGTTGCGACCGCTGAAAGGGTTGTGAAGCCGAGAGCCCACCATGAAATCCAACTGATTAAAGCGGAAATTATTGTTTGGCGGTTTAAGGCTAGAACAAAAAAGATTATGGTGACTCCGAAGGTGAAAGCGAACAAGATAATATTGCTTATGTTCAGAGTCATATCTCTTATGTTTAGTGTGTTTGGTTTAAAAGGTTTTCTAAGAAAACGAATAGAAAAAAGGAGAGGTGAAAGTTTCTATCTGCCTGCGCCTAGTCCGCGTATTAGGTAGCCAAGTATTACTGAAGCGGCGACCACTATGGGTATTACTACGGCAAGCCCGAAGGCCGCCCAACCCGCATCAATGACTGCTTGGGCTGTCGCGTTTGCGGCGGTGTCAGTGATGTTGGGAATGGCTCCAACGAAGCTGGCGAGTATGTAAACTCCGAGCACTAGCGCGGCAATCGTGCCAATCATTACGACTACCATCGTCATGCTACCCCGCTTGTTCTTTACAAGTTTAGAGAGGGGATTCATTTTCTGTACCTGTTTAAACTTTATCGGTATTGTATATATTTATAATTTGCTTTCTAAGAACACGAGTTTAGACTGGTCGCATGAACTCTTCTTTAAACTTTTCCCAATCTTTCTGAATAGCCTTCTGAAGCTTCCAGAACTTGCGAACCGCCGCCTTCTCCCTCTCACTAAGCTGATCGTAGGCTTGCTTGGTTCTAGTCACCTGAACACCCTCCACAGCACAGCGGTTAACCCAAGCGATAGCAGAACCCATATGGCTATGTCTATAGGGTTAGGAATCAGCAACCCAACCAAGCCCCCTGCACCTGCGAATAAAGTCCACAACACCAATATTACAACAAGGTTGCGATAGCGAATATAGAAGGCTCCCGCCACGGCAAGAATCAAAAGGAAGTACCACCATGAACCGAAAAGCAAGTCAAGAGGTAAACGGAAAAACATTATGAGATCGCCAACCATTAGGCTGAACATCATCATGTCAAAAATTGATGCTTCAGTGAAGGCTATTCCTGAGATTTCGCTATGGTAGGTTCCACTGCCAAAGTAAAATCGTGTTTGTGTAGAAGCCCCATTGTCCAAGTAGTAGAGGTAAACGCGGAAAGTCCACGTTGAAGCTTCTAGCGTTCCACTCATAATGGAGGGCGTAACGTAATTTGCGACTGCTATCCAGTTTCCACTATCAAATTTGACGTAAACAGCTATTTGAATCGCGTCTCTACCTAAATCCCAATCAGTCTCAGCGCAACTCCAAGTCGCAGTTTGGTATCCTGAACTGTTACTTGAAAGCGTAATGGCTGCTTCAGGAGAACCACCCGTCAACTCCGTTTTGCCTCCGCCAGTGTGAAGCTGATAGATGCGGAAGCCATATTGAACTGTGGCTCCAGTTGCACCGTTGGAAGACAGGAAAACAGCGGTGTTCGTGTAGTCCACATCTAAACCGTATGCTGTGACAGTGTTGACTTGGTAGCTATCACTTCTAAAATAGTAAGTTTCACCTGACAAAATCACAGGGGGAATCGTGTAAAAATCAAACGCGGATAGGGTAAGCCATTTTCTGACGAGGACTTTGCCAGCTTCCAGCGTGGGGTCGCCGTAGTTGCTATAAACATTCTCGATTTCCTCCTCGCTTAAGGCTCGGTTGTAAATGCGACCTTCATCGGTAATGGCATTGCATTGACCAAATTCTAGAGTTTGTGCCCCAATAGTTAGTCCTTTTCTGCTTTCTTCCCCCGCTTCCATACCATCAACAGTTTTTCTCTCGATAAGTCCTTCTTCATCATATATTTCTAGAATGTTTTCTGTCTCACTTGCTATTGCAACTATAAAATACCATTTTTCGGCTTCAAGTCGTACATCACTATACATTGTTCTTGAAGAATCATTATTGTAAACAACGAACACCGTTTTTCGTACATTTGCGGATGGAGTTCCATGTTCAGTTAGCCCTCTGTATCCCAAGTAAAATCCATTTCTTGGAGAAACATTAACCCATTTATCTACAAGATGATGAAAATCCCTCACAAATGCTTCAATATAAACCCAAATACACAAAGTGAAGGTAGATGGGGATTTCAGAGAATCCGAGTGCGGTACAGTAACCAAGTCATCTATACCATCAAAAAGTAGTGCTTTATTATATTTTCCATCGATCCAACTCGCACCCATGATTGTACCGTTGTTGCCATAGCCGCTGTAATCATAAGCTGTTGCGCCCTCGCCCTCGTTCATCGTCCACGCTCCCACTACACCCGTTATCACGTCAACGAAAACCGCTGTCTCGTTCCACACCGCCTCGGCTTCACTATTTCCCCAGTACAAAAAGTACGTCGTGTTCGCGGTCGGGTAACGCGCCCAAACAATATTAGGTTCCTGAAGCCAAACGGGTAAAAGCGTTACGCCGTCGCCCTCCGTGACTCGCACGCTGTCAAAAAACGTTTCAGGAATGGTTAAAGTGAAGTTTGCTTGACTGTCATGCTCGCTTGCGGTGTAGGTGAATGGTGCGCGGTAGCTCCAACCATAAAGCCAAAACACTGCTTGCGAGTTTCCAAGCGGAACAAGCGGAACCGTAAAGCTTAGGAAAAGAAGTGTTGAAAGTAGCAGCGTTAAACCTTTTTTATGCATCAACATCACTGTTTACTATGATTTTCCTCTTTTGATTTTGGGACATTCTTTTGTCAAATTAATATCTCCATATATGCATAGAACTATTTTATTACTTTCTCCAGCATTAAAGTTTAAGTTGAAAGCGTCATGCGTTACGACATCTCCGTTAGCTACGCTAAAAAACAAGGATGAAAAGAGAAGCACAATTAAGACGGCAAGTTTCTTGTTCATTATGATTGCCTCGTTTGCGTTACCAACTCCATAAGAAACATGAATGCTCCAAACGCGAACAT
>JAXDAO010000050.1:0-12832 GCA_034679745.1 Bathyarchaeia archaeon | reverse complement strand
CATTAACTTAATAAGAAAAAGCCTTTTCGCCTCGATGCGCCGCCCTTTGGCGTTTTATGAGAAAATTACTCAATATTGTTAGCTAATTGGACTGTAATTCCAGTCTCCTCAAGATATCCCTTTTAATCAAGAAACTAAAACCAATAATTACAATTTGAAAAACAACAATTCCATTAAATTAAGCTGGATTTCCAAACAAAGCTGAAAAGTGTAAGGTGCAATAAGCAACTAAAGCTTTCGATAAAAAGATAATAGGCACGCAGTTTCAACTTAGCCTGTTTATACGGGTTAGTTATGCGACCTTTCAGCGAATCATCTATTCAGGTTAAAAAGAGGTTACTAAAAATTATGTAATTTTTAATCTTTCCAATATTTTGGGGATGATTTGTGCTTATCAATGTCATATGTATGCTCTTATTTTATTAACCATTTTAATATATCAAAAGAATTATTTTACATCTGCCTGTTCACCAAGCTGGCATTATGGGTTTACGTTCAGTTATTTTCAAGATTTCTGTGTATTGTTCTAAACTAATATAGCTGAAAAGTCGAGAAAAATTGTAATCAGAGAATTTTTCATTTTCTAACATCTCCGCCTTGGTTGGGCGAAATAAATAAATCTTAATACTCTCTGGGTCTAAAGTGACAAATTTTTTATACTTTCCCAAACGGGTCTCAGGTAATTCCCTGTCTGTTGCAGTTAAATCTCGCACGGGTTCTTTTATCATGGCTTCCCCAAAAATCTGGTTTTCAAACGAAAAAAGTGCTTTGGAACCGGTGGGTAAAGAGCACGGTCCACTATTCCCGAAATAAAATCTGTGCGGTGGCTTTTTCTTACCTTTTAACCAATCAATAGGTAGATTAATAGATACAGCCCCTCTAAAAGTCCCATCTTTCTGTGATAAAGAAAATAGGCAAATCTTTCTCTCTTGAATCATTTTATATTCACTTATTAGTACAAAAAGTTGTTTTGTTTAAAAGGTTTTGTTAACTAAATGCGATTTATTAGTGGTTTACTGTTTTCCAAATTGATCAATGTAAATTTAAATACGCTCGATGTTCAATAGCAATAGTTTTGCAGGTACCTAGATGCCGCGCTTTAAACAGATAACACAAATACAGCAATTAATGGCAAATAAGAGTAATATTAGAAATGTAGGCATAATAGCCCATATAGACCATGGCAAAACGACTTTGGCAGATTCTTTGTTGGCAGGTGCAGGGTTGCTCTCCCCAAAAATGGCTGGTACCGCAAGAGTGCTGGATTACACAGAGGAAGAACAGAAGCGAAAAATAACCCTAAAAACCGCCGCAATAGCGTTGCTCTACCAAGCCGCAGACAAGCCATACGTCATTAACCTTGTCGACACTCCCGGGCACGTAGATTTTACCGGAAAAGTCACTCGCGCTTTGCGTGTCATAGATGGGGCAGTAGTGGTTGTTGACGCAGTGGAAGAAATAATGGCACAAACCGAAATCCTCACACGCCAAGCTCTCGAGGAACGTGTGCGCCCTGTACTTTTCATCAACAAAGTAGACCGCTTAATCACTGAGTTGCACCTAAGCGAGCAGGAGATCCAGCATAAACTTGACCAAATAATAAGTCGATTCAACGACCAAATCGAACTATATGCCGAAGCTCCATACAAAGATCTATGGAAGATTAGTGCGGCAAAAAGAAATGTTGCTTTCGGCGCTGCATTACACGGTTGGGGCTTTACTCTGGACATCGCAAAGCAAAAGGGAATAAAATTCTCAGACATAATAAAAGCGTACACTAACGACGAGTATATAAAACTGCAAAATGATCTACCTGTTTACGAGGCAATTTTCAGGATGACTATTGAAAGCCTACCTAGCCCTCGTGAAGCTCAGTCTTATAGGATAGCTAAGATTTGGGATGGACCCATTGATTCGAAAGCTGGTAAAGCACTGGTTGAATGTAGCGATGATGGTCCAACAACCGTATTCATAACAAGCGTACGTTCAACCCAAAAGGGCGAGATAATCGCAACTGGGAGAGTCTTTTCAGGAAAAGTTAAGGAAGGTGACCAAGTACACCTCTTAGGTGTTTTAACTGAAACAGAAGTCAAAGAAGTCACTATTGAAATGGGTTTATTTAGGGAAAAAGTAAGCGATGTCTCTGCCGGAAACTTGGCTTCTCTTACTCTGTCTAGAGCAATACGGATAGGAGAAACCCTTGTTGATCCAGCACATAAAGACGGCATCGTGCCTTTTGAGAAAATCTCCTACATTTCTGAACCCGTCGTAACTTTGGCGGTGGAACCCAAAAACCCCCGAGACATGCCAACCCTCCAAGAGGAACTTGAGAAACTAACAACGGAAGATCCCAACCTTAAACTAAGCGTTGATAGCACAACTGGCGAGTTCTTGCTAAGCGGCATGGGTGAACTGCACTTGGAGGTCGCCATTAACCAACTAAAAAGCGATAGAAGTATCGATATTGCTGTTTCGCCACCCCGTGTCGAGTACTTAGAGATCGCCCAGAAAGATGGAATAGTTGCCTTAGCGAAGAGCCCAAACAAGCAAAACAGCTTTTGGATAGAAACAGAGCCTGAACAAGAACACAGTACTTACTTAGATGAAGATAGAGGCACAGCTCTCACACTCGATGAACACCGCAATGTATTATTGGATTACAATAACAAAACTGAAAAATTATCTGAAGATATTTTGGAATCAATAATCGCTGGGTTTGAATACGCCTGCAATGCAGGACCATTATGCGGCGAACCAATACGGCACCTAATAACTAACCTGATCGATTTGGAACTCGCCCCTGATGCAACAGGCGGCCCCGAAATAATGCGTGCTGTAAGCAAAGCAATCTTTGCAAGCTTCCTAACCGCAAACCCAACACTCCAAGAACCCATCTACAAAATCACCATCACAGTTGCCTCTGACCTCGCCAGCGAATCTTCACGCATCCTCTCAACCAAACGAGGAAAAGTCACCTCTTTTGAACAAAAAGGACTCCTGACACAAATTACTGGATGTATCCCTGTCGCAGAAACCTTTGGATTTTCAAAAGAACTCCGCTCAGCCACCTCTGGCAAAGCGATCTGGCAATCATTCTTTGACCACTGGCAGAAGATGCCCCAAAAACTCGCTCAAGAAGTCATCACAGAGTTACGAAAACGTAAAGGGCTATCACCAGAAGTGCCAAAGCCGGAGAAGTTCATGGAGTCTTAAACATGCAGCTTGATGTAGCGTTTGACCTAGATTTCTCACTTTGTTGCGGGCAAGTTTTTAGATGGAAAAAAACTGGTGACTGGTGGTACGGTGTTGTCGGAGATAATGTCTGTAAAATCCGCCAGTGTGGCGCTAAATTGGAGTTTGAGGGCGTCAGCGAGGATTTTGTGCGATATTACTTTGGGTTAAACGATGATTTAGAGCAAATCAGCCAATGCATAAGCAAAGACGAATATATTCATAAAGCTCTCGTCAAGTTTGAGGGTCTGCGTATAGTTCGGCAGGTGCCCTGGGAATGCCTCATCAGTTTTATATGCGCCACCTTTAAAAGCATAGCAGCAATAGAATTGATGCTGCGCAAAATTTCCGAGAAGTACGGTGAAAAAAGAAGCATCGACGGTTCCAGATACTACATTTTTCCAACTGCAGAACGGCTATCGAATGCTAGCGAGAGTGGGTTGCGTGAATGCGGTTTAGGCTACCGCGCGAAGTACGTGCAGGCAACAGCCAAAAAAATCTACAACGAAAAAATCGATCTTGAAAACTTGAAGGCATTGCCCTATTTGGAGGCGAGAAAGAAAATCCTCGAGTTTCAAGGTGTGGGTTTGAAAGTGGCTGATTGCGTTCTTCTTTTTTCGCTTGAGAAGATGGAAGCTTTCCCAGTTGATGTATGGGTAAAAAGAGTTATACTAAATCATTATGCTACTCAATTTCCAGACTTATTGGTTAAGAAAATGCGAAGCCATGAATCATTAACTAACTGTGAATATGAAGAAATCGGTGCCTTCGCAAGGACTTATTTTGGACGCTACGCAGGTTACGCGCAGGAGTACCTATTCCATTATGAGCGAACGCAACGTTAAAATCCTCTTATTTAGAAATTGCTAACTGGTGTTGTATATGGGCGAAGGCAAAATTGAACAGTTGATCAAGCATAAACGAGCGTTCCTAAGACAAACCACAAAAGACTACTCCTCAGGCGGCAACGATATGCTCGACGATGTTGACACGATCCTACAGGAGGCTAAAGCAGAAATTACTCGTAATTTAGAGCTCGCCAGCTGCGTGCGCGAAGAAGAAGGCGAAGAAGCATGGCGAAAAGAATGCTTCACCATGTTCAACTCGTGGTATGAGAAGTGGTTTGGGAAACCATGATTTTAATTACTCTAGTTCTTTTTGTTCTGCGGAAAATGTTTAAATCTTGTTTGGAATAGCAATATTAGAGTAATACGGTTTGGGCCCGTAGCTCAGTTAGGTAGAGCGCCAGACTCATAATCTGTTGGTCAGGTGTTCAAATCACCTCGGGCCCACCATATTTACATACATTATAATAGGCAATTAGATCCAATAGAACTTGGTAACTAATGGGCAGGGTTCATTTTGGATATTTTTTTGATTGAAGTAATGAATTGGTTAGTTGTTTTATTTGGAGTATTCCTGTTCTTAGTGCTAGTTGTTTTTAGGGTTATTAGGCATTATATTCACTTTCCAATTCCTGCGTTTGCTACCCAACTAATTGACAATCCTTTTCGTAGAAGACTTTGGCAAAAACCCAAATTGATTGCTCAAAGAATGCATCTTTCTTCTGGAATGATAGTAGTTGAGATTGGTCCTGGCAAAGGCAACTATACGAAAGCTGTTGCTAATGAGATTTTGCCTAATGGAAAAGTCTATGCTGTAGATATTCAAGATTGGGTTATTGAGCGTTTAGAGAATAAGATACAAAAAGAAAAAATTAGTAACATTGAGCCAAGAATTGATGATGCCCATAATTTCTCTTTTCCTGATGAAAGTGTTGATAGAATTTTAGCAATCACTTGTATTCCTGAAATTCCAAATCCCACTCAAGTCCTCAGAGAATGCTACAGAATACTAAAACCAAGTGGAATAGTCAGCTTATGTGAGCTCCTTATAGACCCAGATTATCCGAGAAGAAAAACGGAAAAAAGATGGGCCTCAGAGGCAGGCTTTGAACTAATTGAAGAATTTGGCAACTTCTTAACATACCAGCTAAATTTCAAAAAAATAGATTAAACAATCAAAACATCAAGATTGCACTCAGCAGTAATTCACAGCTAAGTTTAAACTCTTCAAAAACACTACAATTGCAGGCGGTTATTTAGTGTTCAAACGTTGGGTACCTGTTTTAATTGCTGTGGTCTTTTTTGTTTTGGCTTTTCTTATACAGTTTCAGCAAAAGATAACATTTGGGCTTTGGTTCCAAATAAGAGACCTCCATCATGAAACCTTCGCTATAGCCGCTGTAGCTTTAGGGTTGGGTGTATTGATCGGTTCAGCGGTAACAGAATGTAAAAAGTAGTTCACTTTACGATTTCTCGGCTTATCTCGTGAATTGGCATTATTTTGCGTTGTAAACATACTATAGGTACTTTACTCCTGTTTTGTGGTCTTCTTCTGGGATGTCCTTTTTTCTTGAAGCCACAACCAACAGCTGAAGTGGCCCGACTATGTTTGGTACTCTTTGCGTTTTTAGCGGCCAATGAAAAAATCGTTTTGGACATCGATTTAAAACTACTGCAGGGGGTTCTAATTAATAAAATCACTCTCAACAAGAAAAGAGGAGAAGAAAGCTAATTTAGTCTTTACCCTACATCAAGTAAGGCGTACGGGTAAGTTTCTCGGCGCCATCCTTTGTGACCACGACTGTATCTTCGATTCTGACACCGCAGAAAGCGGGCAGATAGACTCCTGGTTCAATAGTGATGACGTTCCCCTCTTCCAGGATATCTTTGCTTTCAGGGTTCAAAGTCGGTCCTTCGTGGACTTCGAGGCCGACTCCGTGGCCTGTATTGTGAACAAAGAACTTGCCAAATCCTGCGTCTTCAACGACTTTTCTGGCTGCCTTGTCAACTTCGCTAGCTGCCACTTTGGGTTTTACGGCTTCGAATGCTTTTTGGTATGCCTGCTTAACTAGGCTGTAGAGGCGTGTCTGTTTTTCTGAGAGTTGTCCCAAGATGAATGTCCGAGTTAGGTCGGAACGGTAAAACTTGTAAGTGGCTCCGACATCGACCATTACGAAATCTTCGTTACGGATTACTCTATTAAAAGTGCTTCCATGTGGGTAAGCACAGCAATAACCTGAGGCGATTATTGTGTCGAAAGCTGCCCCCTCTGAGCCTGCTTTACGCATGGCGTATTCGACTTCGGCTGCGACCTGATTTTGCGTTATGCCTTCGCGGATATTTTTTTGTGCGGTTTGTGCACCGATATCTGCTATTTTGCAGGCTTCACGTATGAGGTCGATCTCTTGTTGACTTTTAATGTTCCTCATCCCTTTGATAAGGTCGTTTGCGAGTTCAAGGTTTTCTTCTCCGCCCACCGCTTTGGCTAACATTCGCCAGTTTTCTATTGACAGGGTGTCAACGCATAGTTTTTTGGCCGAGGTTTGTTTAGCTATTTTTTCCATTAGGTTTTCGCCGCGTTCTATGAGTTCAACTGCAAAATCTTTTGCTTCCTCTTTTGCCTGTTCACAGTTGACGCCTGGTACATAGAGCACGCTTTGGCCATCTTCGGGAACCAGAAGCGCTCTTGCCCCTTGGAAACCACTCAGGTAAGTTATGTTAGCAGGATTGAAAATTACAAAGGTGCTTGGTTTATTTTGTTTAGCTACAATCTGTTTTAGTTTGTTTGTTCGCCTCAAATTTGTGTCCCCGCAAGGGAAAGAGCTTGGATTCGGTTTAAGTTTTCGCTTATTTATCTGGGATTTTCTTAATTCTATAGTAAAATTTCAACTGTAAACTTGTGTACAGTAATACAAAACTATACATAGTTTTCAATATAATAGGCTGAAAAACCATGATTTTTCTCCAGTCGGAACCCATTAGCTTAATATACTGTACGTATGACTAAATACTTTAAAAAACTCTTGGAGAGAAAGAAGGTTTGCTCGGTTACGCAGGAAGAGTTCTATTTGTCGATTTAACGACAGGCAAAACCCGCATTGAAAAACTAAGCGAGGAAACCGCCAAGAAATATATCGGCGGAATCGGCTTAGGAATGAAACTTTGGTTATCCAACTCAAAGGCAGGCGTAGATCCTCTGAGTCCGGAGAACCCGCTCGTTTTAGCTCTCGGGCCTGTTTCTGGAACAATGTTCCCCACGGGTGGAAATGGACATGCCTTCATATCGAAATCACCCGCCACAGGTGGTGTAGCTGAAGCAGTAAGCCACGGGACGTTCGGGGCCGAACTCAAACGTGCAGGCTACGATGCTATCGTCTTAACTGGGAAAGCAGAAAAACCAGTCTACCTCTGGCTAGATGATGATTCTATTCAAATTCTTGATGCTGAAACCGTCTGGGGTAAATCACCAGGTGAAACCGAAGACGCCATAAAAGACGAACTTGGCGATTACTACATTCGCGTAGCTTCTATCGGTTTAGCAGGTGAGAAACAATCAAAGATTGCATGCATAATAAACGACAAGACCCGTGCGGCTGGCAGAACCGGTCTTGGTGCAGTTATGGGTAGCAAAAACCTTAAAGCTATTGCTGTTAGAGGCACCCGCGATATTCCGGTCGCAAAGCCAACAGAATTTATGGATATGGTCAAAGAATTCCATGAGCGTATGAAAGGTCCAGCAGCACAGAAGTACCGCACACTTGGCACCGTCGAAAACGTCATGATAAACAACGGCCTCTTCTGTATGCCTACTCGAAACTATAGCAGTTCACACTTTGAGGACGCTGACAAAGTTAGCGGTGAAGCACTAAACGAACGCTACATAGCAAAGATCATCGCTTGCAACTCATGTGCAATGCGTTGCGAACATGAAGCACTCGTTAAAGAAGGCCCATACAAGGGAGCGCTCGCACGTATGGAATATGATAACCTTTGGGCGCTTGGACCAAACTGCGGCGTAGACAAACTTGATTCAATAATTAAAGCTGCTGAACTCTGCAACTACTACGGCTTAGATGCACAAAGCACAGGTGTTACAATTAGCTTCTTAATGGACTGCCATGACAAAGGCCTACTCTCACATGAACAACTCGGTGGAATCGATGCTCACTTCGGCAACGCTGATGCAGTGGTACAACTTGTAGAAAAAATTGGCAAACGTGAAGGTATAGGTGAAACGTTAGCTGACGGCGTTAAAGTTGCTGCACAAAAAATCGGTAGAAACTCTGCAGAGCTCGCCCAGCAAATTAAAGGTTTAGAAGTAACAGGCTACGACTTACGCTGCTTAAAGACAGCTGCATTGAGTGCGGCAGTCTCTTTCCGGGGTGCTGATCACAACAGAAGCGGTGTTTATGCCCTAGACCTTAAGGGCAAAGTCGACCGTCTAAAGGCTGAGAAAGGAAGAGGCAAACTTGTTAAAGACAATGAAGATATTTTCGCATTAATTGATTCACTCATCGTCTGCAAGAACGCAAAAGGCACCTTCTACAAGGAACTATCTGACATGGCAAAACTCTACACCTCCACAACAGGCATAGAGATCAAACCCGAAGAACTCGGTACCGCAGGTGAACGAATAACCACAATAGCCAAACTAATCAACGTCCGAGAAGGCTTAACCCGAAACGACGACACACTCCCATGGAAAGCAATGAACCAACCCATATCCGACGATGGACCAGTAAAAGGAGCAGTTGTAACACAAGACGAACTTGACTTGATGCTGGATGATTATTATCAAGCTCGCGGCTGGACCGTAGAAGGAATTCCACCGAAAACTAAGCTCAAAGAATTGGGATTACAAGAATTTGCAAGCATAGTTGAAGGAAAAGAGGCATAAAAAGATGGTTAAAATTCACCAAAGAAAATTCATCTCAGCAGATCCAGAAAAATGCGTAGGCTGCCAAATCTGTGAATACGCTTGCTCAATGAACAAAGAAAAAGCATTTAACCCCCTAAAATCACGCATCCGCCTAGTCCGCGTTAATCAGCTTGCTAACATGGCTGTTACCTGCAGGCTCTGCGAAGACCCCGCATGTGTCGCTGCATGCCCAAGAGATGCACTATCACAGGCAGAAGACACCGGTAACATCGTCCTAGACAAAGACAAATGCAACGGCTGCGGCTGGTGCATTGAAGCATGCGACTATGGTGCCATGATGCTACACCCAGAAACAAAAGTTGTCTACGTCTGTGACCTCTGCAAGGATAAAGCTGAAGGCCCCCAATGCGTTAAATGGTGCCCCGAAGAAGCCCTAACAGTAGTCACAAGCGATACGTTGGCGCAGAAAGCACGAATCAGCGCCATCAAGAAGCTCTTCCAAGAAAAAGAAGAGAATCAATAACTGGGCAATTTTTTCGCCCCTTCATATTTTATTTTTTAATTGTTACCTCAAAGCCGCTTTTTCCGTTTGACAATGGAGATATTTATGGTATTGTTATTCACTCTGTTTGTCTATCGACTTGTATTTCTAGATTGTGATGACGAAAATGTTAGAGCTTTATTATGTTTAAAATTACTATAGAGAGGCTCACTGGTAGCAAGAGCTACAAGTGGGTAGATTTGGTTTATTAGGATATTTTCGCTAAGTCAACTATGAAGCGTTCAAAAACTTTTAGGCCTCCCATCCAGAAGTCAGGCGCAGTTATGTCTAAGCTTATTGCTCGACCTAGGTCAAGGGGTGATTTGCTGCTACCCGCAGACAGTAGCTCCACAAGTTTGGGCACAAACATTTTGCCCTCTTGGAGGTATCGCTCGTAGAGGGAGTAGACAAACATCTGTGCGTAAACGTAGGGGTAGTTGTAGAAGCGGTAGTTTGCCATGAAATAATGTGGCTTCATTGTCCATTCAGCCTCCATCTCCGGAAACCAGGTAACGGCGTCGCCGAAGATGCGGTCTCGTGCTTTAGTCCAGTGGCTACATATAGTTGAGTAATTTAGGTACTCCTCTTCTTCGATGGAAGCGTAGAGTGCCTGTTCAAACCAAACACGTGCGGTAACTTGAAATGCTGTCATACCTACCTCATCTAAAACTAAACATAGCACGTTTCTACGTTCTGCATTAGATTTCGCTTCCTCAAGCATCAGATCAGTGAGTAGTAGTTCACCGAAAATCGAGGCGGTCTCAGCTACGATGGATGGAACGTTTGTGTTTAGTATCGTCTGTTTTCTTGACATGTACCAGTCATGTGTGGCGTGTCCAAGCTCATGGGCTAAAGTGAAGACATCGCTTAGTGTGCAGTTGAAGCTCTGCAGTATGTAGGCGGATTTTCCGTTGTAATGGCTTGCGCAGAAGGCTCCATTGCGTTTTCCAAAGCGTGGGTTGGCGTCGATGTGGCGTTTTTGGAACATTTCTTTAACTGCGTTCGCATACTGCGGGTCGAAGCGGCTGTAGGCTTGAGTAATAAGCTCCTGTGCCTCCGGTAAGGTGTATTTGAGTTCTGGCGTGTTAGGTAGAGGTGCCACGATGTCGTGGTTGCCCAGTACAGGTAGACCCATGAGTTTGGCTTTTAATCTGAGGTAGCGCCGATAGGATGTGGAGCCGGCTTCTATTGTTTTTAGTAGATTGTCGATTATAGCTTGTTGTGTGTCATTGCTGATCAGGCTGGATTCCATGGGTGAAACGTATTTTCGGCGTTTGGAGACTGCTACCCAGTCGTTACATATGCTTCGAAGTGCGGCTGAGAAGACTTCGCCATCTTTGCCAAGCAATCCATAGATTGAGCGGTTGGCTGATTCCCTTGTCGCTCGGTCAGGATGAGGTAGTAAGCCATTAGCTTCACAGTAGCTAAGCGTCTTTTTCTTACCTAGTACGGTTACTTCGAAGAGGCGTGTGTTGAGCCATTTACACTGTAGCTCCTCCCATGCATTGACGCCGAACTGATCCTTTTCTATAATCAACTGTTCTTCTACTTCGCTTAGTTGATGTTCAACTCTACGGTATACTCTCTGGAGGAGGTGCCTGTAGTTTGCCAAGACTGGCTCCTCTATGAGTTCAGGTCTAGCTTTCACGAGTTGCCCTAATTCGAGTGAGTAGAACGCGAGTTGTTTACTCATTTTGGCGTTGAGTTTGTCTATTTTGTCGTGAAGCGCTTGAGTCTGGGGCTGTGTCATGTCAGCGGAGAATGTGAGGCTCGAGTAGATGCTGATATCGCTGAATTTTGCTTCAAACGCCTCTAATTCTTGGATGCATTCGAATAAGCCTTTTGCTGAAAGAAGTTTGATTTTTCCTCGGTACTTTTTTTCAAATTCATCTGCCGTTTTAATTGCTTGGGTGATTGCCTCTTGAATTTTAGGATCAGTTATACCTGAGAAAAGTTCAGATAGATCCCATGTAACTTGTTGAGCGGCCAATTTTTTTCCTCTTCTATACTAATTTGTGGCTGGGCTATTTTGGGTTTTTGACAAATTTTTATTAGCTGGTTACATAGAAGTCGTGATGTGTGATAGATCTCACGGGCAATATGGTGTTGGCAGATTAAATCCTTGATTTTAATAAAACTGCAACAGCCGAATAACTCTTTAAGCATTTTTGAATTGTGTTTTCTTCATTTTTGTTTTCTAATTAGCACCTCTTAGGGAAAATCTTAAAACAAAATTTGCTCAATTAAGGGTAATGCTAAAATAAAGGAAATATGGGTGAATTTGTATTTGACGGGTATAACTCGCAACGCTATAAATATTTGTTTACTAGGATTTTTTTCTTTACTTTCAGGAGCAAACGTAGTCAATGCCATAATAATGTGGTTTTCAACTGGGCCGACAAGCACGTTTAATTCTTTTCTGATTAGCGGTTTGACGATTCCAGTTTATATCTATGCATTGATTTCAATTCTTGCAACTCTGGCTTTTCTAGGTGGGGCGTCCTATCTTATAATGAAAAACTTGTCGGTTGTTGATCAAGTAGAGTTACTCGGCGAACAAGTCAGTAGTCTTCAGACTAATCAAGAAACTCAGCGTGTAAGCATAATGGATCTTCAAGATAAGGCGTCTAAAATTGATGAAAGTATCTATCGTACAGGTAGCAAGCTTTCTTCTGAACTTAGCAGTCAGGGCGACGCATTAAAAAAGAGTTTGACGAGCAAGTTGCAAGCTAGTCAAGAGTCTCAACAACAAAACTTGAAAGTAGTTCAAAGCGAAGTAACTGAGGTAAACGAAAATCTAGAGCTTACAGGTAAAAAACTCTCTGAAGAATTTACAAGCCAAGGGGAATCCATCAAGCAGACCGTAGAAACTGGGGATCAAAATCAACAGAGACTAATAGATGGCCTGCAGGGGAGAATGCTTTTTGTTGACGAAAGTTTGAAGGATATAAAGACTGAACTTGGTGAACAAGCCGAATTTATGAAAACTATTGACACTAATATTGCTAAAAATGTAACCTCTCAATTGACTGATGTCAAAGAGACTTTTGAGAAACTTGAAGTAGCTGATGACAAGACGGTTGCAGCAATAACGCGGCAAAAAGAGGAAATCACTGAGATTAGGCAAAAATTGGCGCGACTGGAAGTTTCGCTGTTATCACCCAATTCGATGCTTAAAAGCGATAGTAAGGTAGAAGACATTAAAGGGATAGGGCCTAACAAAGCAACTGAACTAAAGAATGCCGGAATAATTAGTGCAAGCGACTTTATCATGGCTGATCCTAAAGTAGTTGCACAAAGCATGGGTTCAACCGAAAAGACTGTTGAAAAGTTGCA
>JAXDAO010000049.1:0-3666 GCA_034679745.1 Bathyarchaeia archaeon | reverse complement strand
AACGATGGATAACACTTGCTTCAGTGTCATCTGGAACATCACCTTTAAACATATACAAGAAGTTTTTAGCGAAACCAAATTCGCTTCTTGGTGCTAAAACAGGTTTGTTTTGTCTAACTCTATTAATAGCAGCCACGATCGCAGGTACTTGAGCGACTAATCGTGTTGCTCTTCGAAAGTTGGCGGCTTTGGAGAAATCTCCGATATCTGGGTCGTATTCTCCGAGATGAGAAACTTCTGTTCTTAAAATATCTATTGGATGACAATTTTTAGGTGAATTTTCAATACTTAAAATAATCGGATCAGGCAACTTCATCTCCATGATAAGTTGACTTGAAAATTCATCCAATTCTTGTTGATTAGGGAGCTTTTTATGAATCAATAGGTACGCAATTTCTGCGTAAATAACTCGCCCTACAAGATTATCGATATTGTACCCTAGATAGTAAAGTGCCCCATTAGGATCAACATAACTCAGTTTGGTTTCTGCCGCAGCTACATCACGTAATCCGCGAACAACTGATTTGTCGTTTTCGCTCATTCTTTCACTTATTCTGAATAATTGAATTAATAAGATTTAAACTAAACGCAATACAGGTCCTTCTTAAGAAGGGAGAGTATACTTTAGGGATGTAATCGCGATACTTAAGGGAAGTGTTTAGTTTTCCGTAGTATATTTTTAGTCCGCTTGTATATTCAACTATCTAACGAGATGTTAACCTGTTGAAGATTATTGAAAAGAACTTGCATCAAGGCTTCCTCAAAGTCGTACCGGACACGCCAGATGACCTTTGGCATCTCTACAACGTTGTCTACAAGGGCGACGAGGTTTATTCTTTTAGTTCACGCTCTATCAAAAGTGATACTGCAACATCTAGACCAAAGAGCGGCGAGCGTGTGTCTGCTTTTATGGGTGTTAAGGTTGAGTCGGTTAGTTGGGACAAATTTCTAGGGAAGCTTCGGGTTCACGGTTTGATTTGCCACGCCCCAGACATCATACCTACTGGTGCTCATCATACTCTTAGTATAGCTCTAAATCAGCCAATGACGATCGTGAAAAAGGAGTGGCCAAAGCATCTCTTAGATCGATTGACCAAGGCAAGTGAAACTGAAAAGCCTTTGCTGATTGTTTCTATCGACGATGAAGGATTTGCAATAGCCGAAACTAAACAGTACGGTTACGAAACCCGTGTTGAACAACATGTTCGTTTACCTGGTAAACAAGATGCTGACAAGCGTGTTGAAGCGACCAAGGGCTATTTCAAGTTGGCACTTGATAGCCTACTTAAACTCTGGGCAGTAAATCACAACCCACTCGTTGTTATCGGCGCAGGTTACGTCAAAAACGACTTCGTAAACTATCTTCAAGACGAATCAAAAGAGCTATTCAAAGCAATAGTGGATATTAAAAGTGTTAATAATGGCGGTACGGCAGGCATCGATGAAGCTCTTCGCTCTGGAGTACTCTTGAAAGCTGCACATGAACTTCGCATTGTTGATGAGACTAACTCTATGGAGGAGGTTATGAAGCGTCTCGGTAAAGGGGAAGGGACAGTAACTTATGGCTTAGCATCAGTAGAGAATGCTGCTAACATGGGGGCAATTGAAAAGTTGATAATCGCTGATACTGCCCTTCGTGATGCTGATGAAACACAACGTCTAAAGCTTGAAGAATTAATGCGAGGTGTCGAACGGCGTCAGGCAAACATAACTGTAATCAGCACTGAACATGAAGCAGGCGCGAAACTGCTCGCATTGGGAGGAATAGCAGCGCTACTTAGGTTTGCCATATACACGGATACTATAAATCAAAGTTAGGACCGAAATCGTTAAAGTGCTCTTTTGTGTGTTTTTTTACTTGATTGCATATGCAGGGTCCAGACTGGAAATACACTGAGACAATACAGAAAAGGATCAGAATAACAAGGGTTAATGTAAAAGAACGTCACGTTGACGCCGTTGATTTAGACGGTGGAATGTCTCTTTGTATGAATGCAGATCAAAAAATTGATTTAAGCAAGATAAAGAAAGCAAAAATCTATCAAGCATCTATCAAAGTGTTTAAGGCTGAAATAACCCCTGAACTTGAGAATCAATTAATTGAATCGGCCATGGATGATATCGATCAACTAAGAGCGATAAATGCTATGAAGGCTTCAGGATTTAAGCCAAGCAAGTTTGATTTAATCGCTCTAACCCATTAATCCATCGTCGGCTCTTATGAAGAAGCCGGCTCCCTGTTTGCGCTTTCTTTTGAAAACAAGGGCCACCTTCAAGTTTCAAATCGAGGAGTCTTAGGATTATTCGCGCCAGTGTTCAGGCTTACTCATTGCATCAGACGGAATCAATTTACCCGAAACACAACCAATCAAATCTGGCCGAAGTGCTTTAACCATCCATGCATCTGCATCTTTCTCTGGAATCGGACAAAACGCTTCAAAACCAAGCTTGCCTGCCGGCGTAAATCCAAACCGCGGATAATAATTTGGCCATCCGAGCACAAACACCAAGTCAATATCTAATTCAGTTAATTTTTCTAAGCCTTTCTTGATTAGTGCGCCGCCGATCCCCTGCTTTTGATACTTGGGTACAACTGCAAGGGGTGCCAGAAACGAGACTTTAACTTGGGGATAGTTAATAAGGTGCCCGTTTGTGAACAGGATATGTCCTGCAGCCTGATTTTCTACGAATGCCAAAAGTGATACGCGTGGTTCTGCAGTGGGGTCGACTAGTAGGTCGCGAGTAAGTTCTACTTCAGCATCTCTAATAAAAGCGGATTTTTCAACGTATAGTATGTCGTTTAAGTCGGCTTCTGTTGTTTCTCGTATGTACATGATATCACTTTCTTAGCTAATACTTCTGAGTGACTTATCTGCTTTTTAGTTTTAGTAAACAAGCAAAACTATTATTACTCTACCTGCCTCAAGGTAGCTGCTATGAAACGAATAATTCTGATCACTGGCACACCCTGTGTGGGCAAAACAACAACCGCAAAAGCCCTAACCGCAAAACTGGGTGCAGAATACATCAACCTCACAGACTTCGCAAAGACATACAACCTTACAGTTGGCGAAGACCAAGAACGAAGAACCATAATTGTCGACGAGCAAAAAATGCAACAGAAAATAGAAGAAACCATCGACGCCTCACAGAACGCCAACATCATAATTGACGGGCACTTCGCTAGTGCAGTAACTTCCACCAAACATGTTGCACACGTTTTTGTTTTGCGTCGAAATCCCAAAGAACTTAAAGCGTTCATGGAAAAAGCTGGTTATAGCGGTAGCAAAATGTGGGAGAACCTTCAAGCTGAAATCATTGATGTCTGTCTTGGCGAGGCAGTTGAAGTACATGCAGGCAGAGTTTGCGAACTCGATGTTACAGGTAAATCAGTTGAGGAAGTAGTTGTAGAAATTTTGGATGTTTTGGAGAAACGTAAAAACTGCTTTGCAGGTACTGTAGATTGGATGGGTACCTTGGAACATGAAGGTATCCTTGATGAATATCTAAAACCTATCTGATCATCGGAAGCTGCCGATTTTTTGCTTCGTTAACAGTGAAATTTTGCGTCGGTTAGAGTAGGATTTAGCGTGGTCGCTGAATTTTTCTCCAATCATAATGGGGCTTGACAGGTCCACATCTTCTGAAGCCGTATCCAAGTTAATT
>JAXDAO010000048.1:0-3607 GCA_034679745.1 Bathyarchaeia archaeon | reverse complement strand
AAGCTGCAAGTTTCATGGTTGTACGAGATGGACAAACGGAAAGTGTTCAGGTAAGTATAGGGAAAGCTTGAATGTCTAATTTTTTCAACTTTGATAATCAAAGAAATAGTAAGACGCTATTTTTATAAGCCAAGCGTTTGCACTTAGATTCATGCAAGCTGAATTTGGAGTAATCGGCGGAACCGGTCTATACGACCCTAAACTTCTCAAAAACGTCCAGGAAATAATGCTGAATACACCATACGGTAAACCCTCTGACGCCATCACTGTAGGTGAACTCGGCGGAAAAACCGTAGCGTTTCTACCCAGACACGGAAAACTACATACAATACGCCCAACCGACCTCAATGTTAGAGCCAATATATTTGCCCTAAAAAGATTGGGTGTCAAACGTATCCTTGCAGTTTCAACAGTTGGTTCTTTGCGCGAAGACTATGCACCAGGCGAAGTAGTCTTCACGGACCAATTTATCGACCGAACCACGAGACGTGAACAATCCTTCTACACAGTAAATGAAGCAAAAGTCTGTCACATATCAGTTGCAGACCCAATGTGCCCCGAGTTGCGTAAAATTCTAATTGGGGTAACTAAAGACTTAAAAATCAAAATGCATGAAACCGGCACATACGTCTGCATCGAGGGTCCAAGGTTTTCAACTAAGGCAGAATCTAAAATGTATCAACAATGGGGTGCAGATGTAATTGGCATGACCATGGTTCCTGAAGTTGTTTTGGCACGTGAAGCAGAGATTTGTTATGCAAATATTTCAACAGTTACCGATTACGACTGCTGGAAAGAACACGCTGTGTGCGTAGATGACATCGTAACCACAATGAAAAACAATATTGAAAATGTCAAACGTTTAATCGCTGAAACCATTGCAAAAACGCCAGGCGTATCCAGCTGTAAATGTAACCGCGCTTTAACAGGCGCCTTCGCTTAAGAGGAAAAACCATGAACAAAACTGATAAAAAAATCAATCTAAAAAGTAAAGTACGCAGAATCCCTGAATTCAAAGGTGTCGTTTTCTGGGATATTACCCCCGTGCTGAAAGATAAAGCCTGCTTCAAAGAAATAATTAAGCAACTAGCTGACCACTATCGCGGAAAAAAAATAGACTTAATCGTATCAAACGAGGCTAGAGGCTTCATTGTTGGTGCCCCCTTAGCCTACGAGTTAGGCACAGGATTTGTACCCATACGCAAAAATGGCAAACTACCCTACAAATGCATGGACCTAACCTACAAGAAAGAATATGAAAGCGACACCATCCAAATACACCAAGACGCTATCTCTGAAGGACAAAACGTATTAATCATCGACGATTTACTTGCAACAGGTGGAACAGTTAAAGCCAACATTGAGCTAGTTGAAAAGCTGGGCGGGAAAGTCGCAGGTATTGGCTTTCTCATTGAACTTGGCTACTTAGGCGGCAGAAAACTACTGGGCGACAAATACGATGTGTTCTCACTGATCGAATTTAAGACGCCCTCTGACATCTAAGACACCGAAGTTTTGGGCTTGGCTTTTAGAAAGCACAAGTCCAGCTTTTTGCCTCCCCTTCCTCCCTGATGACGAAAACAATATTTTTAATCGGCACTACAGCTTTCATGATTTTTGCGACGAAGCCACGGAAAATATTTTAGATAATACTTACACAAACGGCTAATAATAAAATCAGACGGTCAAGCGACTACTAATAGATCTGTGGCTGCTCTAACGTAGATATCAAAAGCACGTTGTGAAAACAATGCAAACGTAACTTTCTCAATTTTATCTTCTTTTTCCAAATAGTCTTTAACTGCGTTAATTGCTACTCGGCTGGCCTCCTCAATGGGATAACCATATGCACCTGTGCTTATCGAGGGAAAAGCTACTGACTTAAGACCTTTTGTAGTTGCAAGTTTAAGCGAATTCCAATACGCGCGTCTAAGCAGTTTTGCCTCGTCATATACGCCTCCAAGCCATATGGGGCAGACTGTATGTATAACTAATTTTGCTTTGAGGTTACCGCCTGATGTAATAACTGCTTTTCCTGTTGGTACACCATCAGGCCACTCATTTGCCCTTAGTCTTTTGCATTCTTCTAGAATTTTTGCTCCGCCTTTGCTATGTATCGCTCCATCAACTCCAGCGCCCCCTAGAAGAGATGAGTTAGCAGCATTTACGATTACGTCTGTTTCCTGGTCTGTGATGTTACCTATAACTAATTGTACCGTAGCATTTCCAACTTTGAATTCCATAAGTGCACTATCACAAACCAGCTATTATATTATGCCAATAGCGACCACAGAGCTGAACCCATGAAATATAATCCGAAACCAATGAAGACCGCTATACAGAACCAAGTTATTCCCATTCGCACCCGATCACTGAAAAATCGTTGAGACTTAAAAATCAGAAAAGCCACCACTGCATACCACGTAAAATCTGTCAACCAATGAACACCTGCAAAAATAGAAAAACCCAATAATCCGAAAAGTTTGGCATTTAAAATTAGCGTTGTACCAATTGTTAACCACCATAGAATGAAGCCAGCGTTGGCCGCTGTTGTGTACACGCCCGCAAATACTGAATCACGCTTGAGACTCACTGCTGTTTCCTCGGTTTTATGTCTGTTACGAAACGCTTGTACCCCCATAGAAACCATCAAAAATCCTCCTACTATACCAACGGCTACTTGTGCAATTAAAGGGATTTCAAATTCGCTTAACAGAAAAAAAATTAAAAACATTAGTGGAAACTCGACAATACCGTGCCCAACAGCAATCAAAACGCCTGAGACCTTGCTTGTAGCAGCCTTCTTTATTGTGATAGCAAATAGTGGTCCAGGCATAAGCACACCTGAGAGTGAGATTAGCAGCACTGAAGCTAAAAACAAGTAGAAGTCTGTAATAAATGCCAATCTTGAGGTCTCCCAGCACTTGTCTTAACCATTCTCTACAGGTCAGCTATAAGAGTTTCACCGTTTTGTATACAAAAGCATCACCAAAACATAGCTATTATTCGCATTTTTTGCCCTTAAGTAGCCTTGCCTGCATCTCTATAATTTCAGCGCTGTCTTTGGCGGTAACGTAGTTGTCCAGTAGAAGTTGATTTAGCTCAAAGAAGGTATGTCCCCAAGTAAAAATCGATAGAACCTCTTGAGCTTCCTCTTTGAAGCCGGCGATATATGTTGCTGCAGCGACGGCTTCAGCGGTTGATAATTTAGTGAGCTTACCAAAATTCACAGGATTACCTGCAATAAGAATAGGCAAGCATCTACTGGTCCCTCGTACACGGTCCCCCATGACTTTCTGAGCATGTTCCCAACTGCAATCTAGCGCAGCCAACCCGAACTGTTGTATCCGCTCTCGATCTGCAGGCGAGAATGCTATTTCACTAAAAGGGTTAAGAACGATAGCTCTCTTGGGCAAAAACCTTACCTTGGAAACGGTTCTGGCTAGCCCTCTACGTTCAAGACGTAGAGCCGTGTTCTTTTTTGGATCAACCTGCGCTGCATGATAAATTGTAATTCTAACAGATAACGCTTTTTTTTGCGGCTCAGTCTCAGCGTCCACCGGTTTTTTAAACCGTTGAATTGCACATTGGGTCTTCTAAAATCCGT
>JAXDAO010000047.1:0-2636 GCA_034679745.1 Bathyarchaeia archaeon | reverse complement strand
AGGTAACGGAGTAGGTGTAGTTGTTTTTTTCTGCGATTCTTTCTGTGCTTGCTTAATTTGGCTTTGAACTTCAGGAGTTAAGGGTATCCAGTTGCCTTTAACATACGACTGTCCAGGAGTAGGTAGCGGGGAAGTAACGGGTTCAGGTTGCACTCCGTAAAAACTTAATGCTTGCTCATACTGAGCTCTGGTTATTTCTCCAGATTGGTAGGCTTGTTTGAACCGTTCGATCTCTCGCTGTTCCTGAGTTGTTAAACGAGTAGGTACGGGTATCCAGTTGCCTTTAACATAAGACTTTCCAGGTAAAGGCGCACTCACTTCTTACGTTTCCCCCAACACCATTTCAAAAGCCAGTAGCCGACACCAACAAGTAAGAGAACGCCTAAAACCTGACCTGCCAAGTAAGCATCGCTCATTGTTTCTCAAATAGTGTATTTAAACATAATAACTATTTAAGATTTTAAAAAAGGAAGCACGGAGCTTTAAGGTCCAGCCATGAAAGAATGAGTGCCTACGGATAACCCTGATTTTGTAGCTTTAGCAATGTATAATCCATTAACATCCTCTATTATAGCGTTTGCAAATTGATTATTATTCTGATAAAAATTGACCGTTTTCCCTACTGCATTGGAATCATAGACTCGCGCAGTTAATTCCAAAGTGTCCAGCGTTGACAAACTAGTCACATTTAAAGTCAATTCCACAGGAACATTTATGGTACCGTCAACAACGTCAACGTCTTGCGGTTCACTCATCACCAGCACATACACATAAGTTGAAGCAGCAACAACGCCAATCACCAATGAGATTGCCAACAAGGCTACAGTTAACTTACTTATTTTTCGTTTCGCTCTTTTAGGAGAAGGGAGGGGAGAAGGGTAAGCGATATCTTCAAGTCTCATTTCAATTCAGCTCCGCACAACCTTGTTTGTCGCTGTGAGTTTAAAAGCTTTTCTAAGAAGTTCAGTTAGTCTCAATTGAAGACGTTTCAGTTTTCTCAAAGTGGTGAACAGTTAAAATCTTAAATAGTTAATTCAACAAATATGCAATCATGCCATGCAAAAAGAAAGTTCCCCCAATGAAGAAGTTAGCCAAGCAGTATGACGCAAAGTGGCAAGAGGCAAAACGTGAAGGAGAAAAACACGTATGGGTAAAATAAGTGAGGCACTCGGCAAAGTAGGAGACAGAGCATTCGGCACACCACAAGAAAGAGATGAACGCAGAAAACAGGATAAAATCTTCAGACAGAAAGAACGAGCAGCCTACGACAAAGCATACCATGAAGAAAGATTACGGCAAGCAAGCAAACGCGGAAGAGCCAAAGCTAGGCAACCATCAGGACTAAGCCGAGTTGCAGACATATTCGGAAACGTAGGAGAAGCATTCGACCCCTTCAGCAAACCCAAACCGAAACCACGCAAACGCTCAAGCACCGTAACCGTCAAAGTAGTAACCGGGAAAGGATCAGCCAAGAAACGTTCAGCACCAAAACGCAAACGCGAATGGTGGGAAGACTTCTAACGGAAGTGTTTTTAATTGGGCTCCGACAAAAACATAATGGTACATCCGTTTACAAACTTTTTAGTTCACTCAATCCAAATAATCTATGAAGACATCGCCCAAGGCCCAGGTAACCTCTCTGAAGCAGTAAAAGACTTGTCATGGTTATGTTGCTTTCTAGATGCAAAAGGACAAAACACTTTAGCTGACGATATGAAGACGTTGGAAAGATTAGTTGACAACCCCGCTGATGTGAGCAAAGACATCTTCAGACCGCTATTAAAAAAGGTAATGATGGAACTGCATAAAGAAGGGTACTTCCTTCTTGCAAAATATAATCCGCTTCAAGATAAAGATTTTGAGGATTTAGAGCAAGGGGAAGCCGAAGAATTTTGAAAATCAGGTGGACCCGAAGCCACGACACAATAAAGTTTGACAGACCAAACGTGTGGTTTTGTCTAGGTCAACGCGGAGGAGGCAAAAGCAGTTTCCTTGAAGCAATAGGGGAAAGCTACTTAAAGGAAGGACACGGAGTTCTGGACTTATTCGGATCAAGAGACGGAGAAGCATTAGCTTGGTTGCGATCCCCATGGGCGAAAGATAAAAATATTCTTTTATTAAAAGGGGAGAATGTTGATGTAAAAAGCAGTTTCACTTCCAAAACTGCAAATGAACTAAAAGTGCAGGATTTTGAAAAGTATGATGTTATTATTTCAGCATCGCCAATGTACATAAGCATAGACCAAGAATTTATGGATGCAGCAAAAATTGAAGACGTACTCTATAGGCGCATGCATTACAAAAAGCTTGTTTATCTCTGTTGCCGAGAAGCATCCAACTTTTATTACAGCCGTCTCAAAGTGTCCGATAACCAACTTTATGCCAAAGCCAACATGATTTACTTAATTCGAGAATCACGGCACATGGGAATAAGTTTAGGTTTAGATTCCATCAGATCATACGCGATAGACATAGACATCAGAAGCCTATCGGATTATTTGATTCTGAAGGCTCAAGGTGTGCAGGGATTAAGCAAAGAGTTAAGGTGGCTTTACAAATACATCGATCCTGTCACACTAAGAAAATTGAAACCAGAACGATTTGTTATAGTAACAAAAAGCGGAGCCATAGGCTAC
>JAXDAO010000046.1:0-6968 GCA_034679745.1 Bathyarchaeia archaeon | reverse complement strand
AATTAAGTTTGGGATCTTTAGAAGCTGATTGTAGATATCTGTCAATTTACTTCGGTTTGATACTTTGATATGTAGGTCAGCCATTGCTTTGTAGCCAAGTTTAGTTAAATCTAAAGTTATGGATGATCTTGTTAGGAGGTTTTCTCTTAATTTTTTGTATCTTTGAATGACTGTTTTTGTCGAGATGCCAAGTTGCTCGGCTACTTGTCTGAATGGGATTCTAGATCTCTTGGTGACTATGGTTGCGATTTTTTTATCTATTTCGTCAAGTTTTACTGGTGCTTCGTCTATGTTAGTTAAGGGTGGTCGTTGATTTTTACTGTTGTTTTCAGCTGGGAGAGGTTTAATGACCAAGTTTGTGGGGAATTCCACGTTTACAGCTTCTGCCCAAATTAAGGCGTCTACGTGCCTTATTTTTGGGTTTGCTTCTAAGTCCTCGATAATTTGGGATAGTTTGTTTAGATCGCGTAAGGCAGCTTTTCCAAGGAAATTGTATCTCCCCAAATGTGTGACTACTTGAGAAACATAGGATTTGCTTTCAAGATAATTGGTAATTTCTTTCTCATTCTCAGTTTCAGTTATAATGCCTAGATCTACGATATGTCGGTATCCTAAGCAGTGAGGGTTAATCAGAGTTACTTCTCCGTTGATTATGCCTACTTTCCAAAGTCTCTTGTAACGCATCCTTACTGCGCCGACAGTGATACCGCATTTTTTTGCGATGTCAGTAAAACTCGTTCGTGATTCGGCTAACAGAGTCTTTAGGATTATTGCGTCGATTTCATCAATTTTTATTGCGGTACTCAATGGAAAAGCCCTTCAACCGAAGTTTTAATATTTGCTTGTAGGTGCTTGTTAATTAAGCTTATTAGAGTTGATTCTACGTTAAAGTGCGTCATTAAGCATTGATGGATGTATCTTTGTTAATTTAAAGGCAATGAACTTTAAGTGAACTATTATGAAAGAAACAACTTCTATTGGAGAAAAAACAGGTCAGGGCCTTGTTCCGTTAAAGCTATAAACCTCGCAAATCATCAAACCCTAAAACAAGGGTTCATGAGGCAACATATGACACTAAGCCACGATTCTAATACACAAGCCTTCAAGGCCAAAAGTATTTTATTAATGACCACTGCCCCGCCCGAAAAAGACACATGGTACCACGGGAAGCGTTTGCCTCCAATAGGTCTAATGTATGTGGCATCGGCACTCGAAAAAGCTGGTTTCACGGTTCAGATGCTTGATAACTACTTGATGAAAAAACCAGCTCAAGAACTTAAAGAATTAATAACAAAGCTAAATCCGATGATGGTTGGAATAACATGCGGCTCGGCAACATATTCCCGCTGCGTAGAAACCGCTAAAACCATCAAAGAAGCCAAACCCGACTGCATCATAGTAGTCGGAGGCTGGCACGCATCCTACTTACCCGAAACACTACTTTCACACCCCGAAATCGACTATGTCGTAATCGGTGAAGGCGAACGGGCAATAACCCAACTAACAACCGCACTCGCAACAGGAGAAGTAAGCCAAGCCCAAACCATAGATGGCGTCGCATGCCGAGGTTCAAGCGGCAACATCATTAACCCACCTAAATTCATAGATAACCTGGATGAAATCCCCTATCCTGCGCGACACCTACTGTCACTAGAACTCTACGACCGCAAAATCGAGTTCCTAGATGCTAAACCAGCTGATGTTATGAGCATCTCACGCGGTTGCGTTTTCAATTGTGGCTTCTGCGAAACCCGCAAACTATGGGGGAACATCTGCCGCGGCTTCAGCCCACAACGGGTAATAGGCGAAATCGAGGACCTCATGACCCGCTTTGGAACAAGGGGCATCTATTTCATTAACGATAACTTCACACTGGGCAAAGAGAAGACCAAAGAACTCTGCAATCTCATGATCCAGAAAAGGCTCAATCTAGAATGGGTCTGCGACACCCGCGTTGACCTCGTCGATGATGAATTGCTGGAGCTCATGAGCAAGGCGGGCTGCAAAGTTATCTGGTTCGGTGTAGAATCAGGCTCTGAAAAGGTCCTGCAGCGGATCGGCAGAAACACTAAACCAGAACAAGTCGAAGCCGCATTCAGACTCTGCAAGAAACACGGTATCAAAACCGCCTGCTCCTTCATGATAGGTCTACCAGACGAGACACTAGCGGACATGGAAGTCTCATTAAAATTCGCCAAGAAAATAAGCCCAGACTTCTGCATGTTCAACATATTTATCGCCTACCCAGACAGCAGACTATACAATGAAATGCTTCAATCAGGCAAATATAAACAACTCGACGATTACCTGCTTAGCGTAAAAACCGACGAATACGACTTCGAATCGCTTAAAGCAGTGCAGTGGCGGTTCTTTAAGAGCTTCCACATGACTCCAAACCAAATAATGAAACGCGTCAAACGTGAAGGCGTACTAACTTTCGCTAAACGCAGACTCATAGGTGGCGTCCGCAAAGCAAACGGAACCGCATAGGTGAATAAGTTTGGATAAGCGTAGACTTGGAAGAACTAATCTTCAAGTCTCGCAGGTTGGTTTCGGAGGCACATGGATCGCTGAACTTACGGTACAAGACGCTGTCAGGGTTGTTAGGCGTGCTTTTGATTTGGGAATTAACTATTTTGACACCGCTAAACTGGATGGGGACAGTGAAGAAAAAATCGGTATAGCCATTCAAGATGTCAGAGGTCAATGTGTAATTGCCACCAAGACTGGTTCTAGAACGAAACGAGAGTCACTTGACGATTTTCAGAGCAGCCTAAGACGCCTTAGAACGGATCGACTTGATATAATTCAATTGCATGGAATTGACGACGAGAAGACTCTTACCAAAGCTATGAGTGTTGATGGTTCGCTGCAGACCTGCAAAGAAGCACGGCGAGAAGGGCTTGTGGACTTTGTTGGCATTACAGGGCATAAGCCTCGGGTCTTGGCAAAGGCGGTTGAGACAGGCGAGTTTGATACCGTTCTTGTCCCATTAAACATCGTGACCCGGCAGGCTCTTGAGGAACTGTTACCCGTTGCCAAAGCACATGATGTGGGGGTAGTTGTGATGAAACCGTTATCCGCCAAGACTTCTAACCTAATCACCTGCCTCTATCAGCCTTCACTTTCTTTAGTTTCAGATGATCCTGAACTGAAAGACTTGCTGGGCGAAACTGCTGATGCACAGGTTAACAGTGCGTTGAGATATACTTTATCGCAGGATGTTTCGGTGGTAATCCCGGGGTTGAGAAGTATCCGCGAGGTAGAAACTGCTGCCAAAATAGGACAAGAATACAAAGGATTAACGCCAAAAGAGGCAGAGCATTTTAGCTTTAAACTCGCAGAGAACTACTGTAGAGATTGCGGTCTATGTTTGCCCTGTCCCGCGAAAATCAATATCCCGGCAATACTACGTTTTCACGCACTCTATGATACCTACGGCTTGAAGGAATGGGCTAAAAAACTCTATAATGGATTAGAAATCAAAGCTGATAAATGTACCCGCTGTGGAGATTGTGAGCTCAAATGCCCGTACGAAGTCCCCATATTAAAAGTGCTCAAGGCAGTTCAACAAGATCTAAAGTAAGCATTGATTGGCTGAAAATGGTTTTCGGGGAGACTTTAGTGATTCTATTGGGTTTGTTTGGCAATTACTTGTTTTATTGTTTCTACTAGTTTTTGGTTGTCTTTTGCTGATCTGATGGTAACTCTGAAGTAGCTGTCGTCCATGCCCATGAATGTACAGCAGTCTCGGATCAGTATGCGTTCTTTGGCTAATAGTTCTTTGAGCAAGGTTGAGGTTAGTTTAGGATTTAGGATTTTTACGAGCAGAAAGTTGGTTGTTGATGGGTTTACTCTGAGACATTCGATTTCAGCTAGACCTTTGGCGAGTTGGGCTCGGTTTTTAGTGATGGTTTCTTTGGTGCTTTTTATGAATTCGGCGTCGTTGAATGCTGCTAATGTTGTACTGTTTACTAAGCCGTTTATGCTCCATGGTTGACGAACAGTTTCTAATTTGTCGATGAGGTTGGTGGCGGCTATTGCATAGCCAAAGCGTAGTCCAGCCAAACCATAAAATTTGGTGACTGAACGTATAACAAAAAGGTTCTCATAATCCTTGACCATGCCTGCCACTGTGTTTTTGTCGCCTTCTTCAGCAAATTCGATGTAGTTTTCGTCGATGCTAAAGATGATACCTTTCTTGTGGCAGAATTCTACTAGATCCATAACCTCATCTTTCGTGTACAGCCTACCTGAAGGGCTGTGTGGGTTGCAGATACACATGATTTTTGTGTCGTCTGTTACTGCTGCCTTGATTCTCTCGCGGTCCATCGCGAAATCTGGAGGCAGTTGCACGAAGGTTACTTCTCCGCCTACACGTAGTGTTGCTTTTTCGTATTCTGAGAAAGATGGTACAGGAATCACTGCCTTGAAGGTTTGAGGCAATGATTCAGTTATCATATAGATGAGTTCGATTGAACCATTACCAAGCAGTATGTTTTCTGCTTCTACACCATGCCCTACATATTTGGCTATTTCCGATTTGAATTCAACAGGGTTAGGATCCGGATAAAATTTTATTAGCCGAGCATTCTGCTTAACTGCCTCTACTGCTTTTGGAGGTGGTCCCATAAAATTAATTGGCCCGCTGAATTCAAGCACTTCTTCTAGTGGAATATCGTATTTTCTGCTAAACCCCCAAATATCTCCACCGTGACTTACAAATCTGCGTTTCTTACATGTGCTCGACGTGACCTTTTTCCTCCATTAACCTGCTGATTTCTTTCTCTACCTGAAGGTGAGCTTTGTAGTGTGCGTTATACAAGTTTGTGAGCTTGTATAGCCAGTATATGCCACCCACCCCTAACGTGGCTATTGTTACCGCAACATATGTGGTTAACGGTATTGTCTGGGGCATGAATACCTTCTCCGGTAGAGCAGAGGCAAAGAATGCATCTTCTTTTTGTTCATGATCGGCTAAATCTTTAGAGAGCAAGTAGACGATTATGAAAGCTGGAATAATCAGGATGATACTTATAGCCCAAATCTTTGCATTTCTCTTTTTGAAGGACTGGTTAGTTGAAGGCGGTTCTTTGCCCACACTTTTTAGATAAACCACTACTTGTTTCTCTAGTTCGGCTTCCTTCTGAAAATGCCTATTTCTTCCCTCAACTAACCGATAAAACATCGGAAAAAAAGCGGCGCCGAAAGTTACAACCGCACCCAAAAACCACATGGAAAACCACACTTTGCGGTCAACATAGGCCTTAGTGTTCATCGTGTTTTCCATTTGCCCTCAAACTATCCCATTCAATTACTTACAAGTTTGGGGTAGCCAAACTTTATAAGGTCTTCCATTGGAGGTTAAGATAAAATGAGCCGACGCCCAATGCTACTTTCCATCATAATTCCCGTATACAACGAGGAATTAACGATAGGTAACATCATCGACCGCACGAAAACAGTCGTTCAGAAAATGGGCTTGGCAAGTGAAATTATAGTTATTAACGATCATTCATATGATAGATCACTCGAAGTCGCTAGGAGACATAGTGCACACGTTTTTACTCTAAAAGAACATCTCGGCAAGGGCTATGCACTCCGAGCGGGTTTTGCAAAGGCAAAAGGTAACATAATAGTCACAATAGACTCCGACGGTTCCCATTGGCCCGAGGAACTCCCCGAAGTCTTAGCGCCAGTGCTATCGGGCGAAGCTGACATGGTTATCGGTTCTAGATATATGGATCATAAAAAAGTCGCGGCGAGAAAACTCAACGCGTTCGGGGTCCACATATTCAACTACCTAATCCAAACACTAACTGGTGTCGATATCACCGATTCACAATCTGGCTATCGTGCAATGAAAAGCCAGGTCCTCGAGGACCAAAATCTGAAGTCAGGAGAATACGAAATTGAATCTGAAATGCTCGTTAAAACCGCGAAGGCGGGCTTCCGAGTGGCTGAGGTTCCAATAACTTTTGAGCAACGTACATACGGCCGCTCAGGCGTCGACCCCATGATCGATGGCACAAAAATCATGTTATCAATTATTTTGGCTTATCTGAGGGGCTAAAGAGTGACTGTAACTCAGGTTCCCAAAGTTACTATAATCGTGGCATCATACAACAATCAAGACACAATCGCAGAATGCCTCAAATCAATTCTTGCCCTAGATTACCCAGAGGGGTATGTTGAAGTCATAGTAATGGATGGTCTTTCTAGAGATTCGACAGTAGAAATCGCCCAACAATTCCCCATAAAAGTAATATCAATTGGTCTCAACGCTCCAGCCGCCTACAACTACGCTATGAAAATCGCTTCGTACCCAATTTTAGGTTTCATAGATTCCGATGCAAAGGTCGAGCGTGATTGGCTAACGAAAGTTGTACCTCATCTATCCGAGCCTCAGGTAGCAGGTGTCAGTGGTAGCATAGAGACTTGGAACAACGACAACCCTTGGGCAAGAAGCATCGGCTACGAACTAAAAAACCGTTATACCCGTTTAGGCAAGTATACCGATCGTATAGCGACCATGAACTTGCTTCTCAAAAAAACGGTTATAGAGGAGGCGGGCGGCTGGGATGAGAAGTTGCCAAGTCAATACGACACCGATTTTGGCTTCCGGATAAGTTCTAAAGGCTATAAAATCGCGTATGAACCCACTGCAGTCTGTTATCACTTTAATCGTCCAACGCTAAAGGCGTTTTATCGGCAACAACTGCAGTACGGCAAGAATACGCTAAAACTCTATTTTAAACACGGGCACCTCGCCAAAGGTGACGAAATCACGGATGTAGGAATGAACGTTCAGCCTATGCTGTTCTTGGCGGTGCTGGTGTTGTTCTTGTTGGGTATCTTTCCATTTTTGAGGTTGTTATGGATTGGTTCAGGGCTAATTTTGTTGAGTATGCTTGTTTATTATGTTTATTCGGCAATAAAAATTTCAGTAAAATTCCATGATCGGTCAG
>JAXDAO010000045.1:0-7852 GCA_034679745.1 Bathyarchaeia archaeon | reverse complement strand
GTTCCGGCTGAGCAACATCGCAATAGATAACGTCAACTTTACCTGAGATAAACATGGCATACCGCTCAGGCATGCGGGCATCCTCCAGCATAGGTGTGATGTTTGGTCGGAATTGAGCAACATTGTTAACTAAGTCTCGAAGCGAACGCTGTGCAAATTCAACACAATAAACCTGACCTGTCTCACCTACAATATCTGAAATGTGACTCGGAGTTGTACCTGAAGCTGCACCCAAATAAAGAATCTTGGAGCCTGCATCTATAGGCACAGTTTTCAGACCCTTGATGATTGCACCGGCGAGTTTACTTCTGAAGGCATCCCAAACGCGATATTCAGTTCCTTTGAATTTAATGAGGCGCTCGCCGTAGACATTTTTGCCAGGCGTTAGGTTTTTTGTGCCCAGCCGTTTAGCGCCGTCTTCAAGTGTTAAGTTGTAGATTTCTTTGAAGGTTGGGTGCGGTTTAACTCTCAGGCCCACGTTTTTCTTGTCCCCGGTTTTGACCGCCGCCGCTTCCGCCTCGTCGATCACGTCTATCTCTTCCGCCACCCTGACCACCGCTGAAGCGTCTTCCGCTTCCTCCGCCATGGCGTCTTGGTCCTCTATCGCGTGGTCTAAAGCCTCCTCCGCCTTCGCGTCTTGGGGGTCGGTCGCCTCTGTCAAAGCGTCGTTCGCCACTGCTTTCAAATCGGCGCTCTCCGCCTTCTCTGTAGCCAAAGCCCCCCTCTCTACGCTCGAAACCTTCCCGTTTCTCTTTTGGTTTAGGCTCCTTTGGTGGCGGTGGCTCTTTGTATTTCTCGCGAATTTCATCTATACGTTTGTTGATGTCTGCTTTGAGAACGTCTCCAATGTAATGACCTTCTCCGAAGGCATCTGCACGTGCGGCGATGGCGAGTTTGCCTGCGATGACACGGGCGATCTTTCCACGTTGCCACCGTTTTGCGTCGTGCAGAAGGGTATGTTGGAAGATTAAACCGTGTTTTGGTGGACGTGCTCCTGTTTTTAGTGATCGGAACAGTGCTTTTTCTGCGCCTAAGACTTGTATGGTGCTTGCTGGCCGCATGGCAAGGTTTTGTAGGCTGCCGGCGATGGATATCATGCGTGCACCCAGGAGTGCTCCTGCCACTGCTCGGATGTTTGGAGCCATTTCCTCCATGGTTTTATCTACGTATTCTTCCATGCTTTTACGGAGTTCATAGAAAGCTAACACGTCTTTTGCTAATTGTTGTACTTGCTCTAAGTCGCGGTCGGAGATGTCTGCGCCCATTGATGACTCGGCGGCTTTTGCAGCGAGTTCGGTGCGTTCTTTGGGAATGTTCTCGGCTTCGAGGTTTTCAACTGTGAAGTTGTCACGGTTACCTAGTTTAACGACTAACCTACTGTAGGTTTCATGCTTCTCTATAAGGCGGTCTAGTTCAGGGAAGTAAACGCCGTACCATTCGCGGAGTCTTCCCATGAAGAGGTTAACTGTCTGGTCCAGACTATCGAGGGTTTGAATTCCCTGCGAAACGATTAAGTCTCGTTTGCCAGTTGCCCCCTTTATACGCAGTTTCGAAAGTTCCATACTTACGTTGCGGTTCCAGACATCGAGCTCTTGCTGGTTCGCAATAAAGCCTGATTCCAATGCAACATCGCTCATTCTTGAACTAAGAACCGCGGCTTCGGCTGGCTTGGAAACCTCAACTGTCACCTTTAGCCTCTTCTGCGCTTCTTCAGCTAACTTGCTATTCTGGAAGACAAACACATCATAACCTACGTTTTTTAGCAAAGTAATCAGTGATGTTGTTTGGTCTGATAACTTTCCCGTTTCGGTCTTTAGCAAGCTTTTTGCTGCTGCCTGCGGCTTTTTGGGAAATAAAGCCTTCTCTATTAAACCGTTTTTCTCGTCGAAGGCTACTACGCCGAACGGAAATTGAACGATGAATGCTTTCATTTTCTGTGCCCCTGATAAACTAACTATTGTCAACGTATTAAGTTAATAAATAGTTTCTTCATGCAAACAAAAAGCAACTGGTTTAAGAGGCTATTTCGTATTCTACTCGGAGTACCACGTTTACCCGTCTAAACAATTCAAAAAAGTTAATACTAACGGCCATAAAATATTCGAACCAAGGATGGAAGACATATACCCGCTCGCAAACCACCTCAAAATGCGAAGAAATCCAACGAAAAGAGCGAAAAGATAGTTACCGTTGGGCTCATCCAAACCGCTGTTTCAGAAAATATAGCAGACAATATGAAGAAAACAAAACAGAAAATCATAGAAGCAGCAGAAAAAGGTGCCCAAATCATTTGTCTCCAAGAACTCTTTAGAACAAGATATATTCCGCAAGAGGAGAACGTAAACGTTGAGGGTTTAGCGGAAACTATTCCAGGCGAATCTACGAGGACCTTTTCTAAGTTGGCAAAAAAATACAGCTCTGTAATTATTGCCCCGATTTTTGAGAAGAATCCAAACGGCAAATTCTATAATTCAGCTGTAATTATCGGTCCAGACGGCAAAACGGTAGGCGTCTACCGCAAAGTTCACGTCCCCTATGACCCCTACTTTTACGAGAAAGAATACTTCTCTCAAGGAGAAGAACCCTATAAAATTTACAACACCCCCTTCGCTCAAATAGGTGTGCTCATCTGTTATGATCAGTGGTTTCCAGAACCCGCACGCATAAATGCCCTGCAGGGCGCAGAAATAATCTTCTACCCAACTGCCATCGGATACATAAAAGAACATACTTCCGAAGACGGCGACTGGCATGATGCTTGGCGAACTGTACAGCGCGCCCACGCCATAGCAAACGGAGTTCATGTTGCGGCGGTAAACCGCGTCGGGGCAGAGGGTGAACTCGAATTTTGGGGTGGCTCATTCGTCTGTGATTCTTTTGGCAAAGTAATCAATGAAGCGAGCACCGAAAAAGAGGCAGTCCTCGTAGCTGAGGTTGACTTAAGTAAGAACAAGAAAATCCAAGAAGGATGGGGTTTTCTTCGCAACAGACGTCCCGATACATACAACCCTCTTGTTAAAAAGAATACTGGAGATGCATCGCCTTGAGTGGCTCCGCAAAGAAATGCCGAGAGTCAGGCTTTAGAATGCCTGCGGAATGGGAAAAACACGACGCTATCTGGCTATCATGGCCTTATGATCCAACTACATTTCCTGACAGAGTTGACCGTGTAGAATCAACTTATGTTGAAATCGTTAAGGAAATCCATGAGAGTGAAGACGTAAACCTCTTCGTAACCGACGAAACGACAAAAGAAAAGGTCATGGACTTGTTCAAACAAGTCAGCATTGATTTAAGCAAGGTTCATTTTCATATTTTTAACTATGCTGATGTATGGTTCAGAGATTACGGTCCTATTTTTGTTAAAAACCCTCATCATGAATTGGCGATGATTCACTGGAATTTCAACTCGTGGGGAGAAAAATATGAGACACTCCTCAAAGACAAAGAAATTCCTAATGTTATAAACCAAAAGATGGCGCTTAGATGTTTCAAGCCTGATATCGTGCTTGAAGGGGGCTCTATAGATGTTAATGGTAAAGGTACGTTGCTTACTACCGAGCAATGTTTGCTCAATACGAACCGCAACCCAAATCTTGATAAGCCAAAAATCGAGCGTTTTCTCTCCGATTACTTAGGTGTAAAACATTTCATCTGGCTAAAAAGAGGCATTTTAGGTGATGATACAGACGGGCACATCGACGACTTAGCACGTTTTGTGAATCCCACAACCATTGTCTGCGCTTACCAAGAAGATCCAAATGACCAAGATTATGATGCGTTGAAGGAAAACTATGAGATCCTAAACAAATCTGTAGATCAAGATGGAAATAAACTGACTATTGTAAAGTTACCCATGCCTAAGGTTTTAAGTGATTTTGATGAACCTTTGCCTGCTAGTTACACAAACTTTTACATAGGCAACACTAAAGTGTTGGCACCCGTATTTGACCATAAAAATGATGGTAAGGCTCTCTCTATTTTGCAGAAGCTTTTCCCAACAAGAAAAGTGGTCGGCATAAAGTGTAATGATTTAGTTTATGGCTTTGGTACATTGCACTGTATAAGCCAACAACAACCCTCACCGCTATAAGTAGACCTGATTAAAGGAATACTCACCCAACAGTTTATGGTTCGATTATTTCTTAGTTAAGTTTAAAGTCTCCAGTGGAATAATAGGTAGAGCACCACAATTTAATGAAGTGCAGGAGCAAGGGGAGTCATGGTTAACCAGCAACCGCATCGCACCCGCGGCGTCAAGGTGCTCAAAGCTGTTTCTTCACCGCTAAGGCTGCAAATCCTCAACTTGCTCTTCGACAAAAGCGCCCTATCATACACAGAACTCATGAATCAACTAAAAATGAACCCCAGCAGGGACGCTGGAAGATTCGCATATCACCTCAAGTTCATGTTAAAGGCGGGCTTGGTTGAGGTTGATGTTGACGCAAAAAAATATTACTTAACAGACCTCGGCAAGATGGTTCTCGACGTAGCCGACCGTGTCGAAAAAAAAGCAGTTAAACCTCATGGAATGCTGGTACGTACATCTCATCTAACACTGGAAGAGTTTGATGTAAACAAGATCGCCAACTCACTCATCAAAGAGGCCAAGGTGCCAGCAGAACTAGCCCAAAAAGCTGCAAAGGAAACAGAAAAGCGCCTCGTTAAGTCAAAAACAAAGTATTTAACCGCGTCTTTGATTCGAGAGGTTGTTAACGGGATTCTCGTTGAGAAGGGCTTTGAAGATTATCGTAATAAACTCACACGCGTGGGCATGCCTGTCCATGAAGTAACGGCGTTAATAGAATCTAAAGATGCCCATCACGATTCAGTCACAACAATCAACAGAGCTGGCCAAATAGTCATAAGTGAATATACACTGCTCAATATTTTCCCCAGAGATGTAGCAGATGCGCATCTCTCAGGAGCCATTCACATCGAAGGTTTGGGAACTTGGGTGTTAAAACCAAACGAAGTTATACATGACTTGCGATACTTTTTCCAGCATGGTCTTGTACTTGATAATCCCCTCTGGTTATCTATTGAGCCGCCGAATGATTTCACGTCGGCTCTATCCATTGCATTTGACGTCCTTTTACACACAAGTAAAGAAATTAATCGCACTCAAACCTTCAATTATTTCAACGTGTTCTTGGCACCATTCATTAAAGGGCTCGACGTCGCTAAGATTAAAGAGATCCTAAAGATTTTCCTCTATAACCTTAACCAGCATGCTGATGTTACTTTAGCCCTTGAGCTTGCGATTACTAAAGGAACTGCCGATAAAAACGCCATTGGCGCACAAGGAAAAACATGTGGTAAATATAGCGATTTCGTCCAAGAGAGCCTGCTCTTAGCATCCGTTCTAATCGACATATTTATTGAAGAAGGCCGACTAAAACCATTACTTAATCCCAAACTTGTAGTAAAAATCAACAACACAACGTCAACCGACGATAGCACTAAGGCAATCCTCGCCAAGGTTCACCAATTGGTAGCGCAAGGCGGTGTACCCTACTTTGCCAACTTGACGAAAAAAGAAAATGAAAACACTGCTTTTTCTTCTTCAGGCGTTAAGTTTAGTTCTGATCTGACGGGTGAGTGGGAAACTGATACTCTCCGGACGGGATGTCTTGGTTGCGTCACAATCAATGTACCCCGTATCGTTCAGGAATGTGAGAAAGACAAAAACAAATTCAACGATTTAATGAAGGAGCGTTTCGAGCTGGCTGCTCGTGCTCTGGGGATTAAGAGCAATGCGCTAAAGCAATTTGGTAAAAATTCTTTACCTTTTCTAATGCAGAAAACTGGCGGTGATACTTATTTCCGTTTAGAGAATTGCTCTCGAATAATCAATTTTTCAGGTTTCAAAGAGGCTGTAGAAGCTTTTACAGAAAAAAATTTTAGTTCAGAAGAAAGCCGAAAATTCATCGAAGAAGTCATAGCTAACATTTTGGCCTTCAAACAAAAAATTGGACGAAAATATGGCAAACGCATCTACCCTGTTATCCTGGCCAACCGTGAAGCGGCCGAACGCCTTGCGCAACTCGACATAGAAAGATATGGAGTTGCAAAGGTGAAGTTTTCAGGATCTAGAGATAGACCACACTACTCAACGACCAAGCGTATCCAAATTAAAGCAGCTCAACTACCAGTTGCTCCCCAGGGGACTCTAGAGATGGCGCAATTGCTGAAGGGTTTAACCATCGGTGGAAGTTTAGATATTTATGAATTGGAAGCAGCTGAATTTAGTGCAGATGCTCTGTTGAATTTGACCTGCCGTATAATCGATAATCAAGCTAGCGAATTTTTCACTTATAACCGTATCATTAGTTTCTGTGATAACTGTAAGAAAAACTGGTATGGTACTCTTCATAAATGTCCTAGTTGCGGCTCAATGAGTGCGTTGACTGCATTCGATAGGTTCACATCAACCTGATGTAACTTACTTTACTGCTCCCAAAACCAATGACAGCAGTGCCATCCGTACAACGATGCCGTTCCAGACTTGCTGAAAGTAGCGTGCTTGGGGGGTTGTGTCTACTTCTGAGGCGATTTCATCCACACGGGGCAAAGGATGCAGAATAATCATTTCTTTTTTGGCTTTTTGGATTGTCTTTAGGTCGATTCTATATGCTCCTTTGACTTCAGCGTACTCGGCAGCGTTAGGAAACCGTTCCTTCTGTATACGTGTGACGTAGAGGACGTCGATTTCAGGCATTATGTTTTCAAGTTTGGTGTTTTCTGTTACCGGGATTCTATTCTTGATTGATTGAAGCACATCTTTTCGCATACGAAGCGTTTCAGGTGAGACAAGGTAGAGTTGCACGTTATAGAGTGCCAAGGCGTAAGCTAGCGAATGCACGGTCCTGCCATAACGTAGGTCACCGATTAGAGCTATTTTTAACCCGTCAATCTTGCCTTTTTCTTTTCGTATCGTGTAAAGGTCGATTAACGCCTGTGTGGGGTGTTCTTCAGCACCCGTTCCGGCGTTTATTATCGGAACCTTCGAAAATTCGGCTGCTAACTTAGCTGATCCTTCTAAACTGTGTCGTAGCGCAATTGTATCTGAATAGTTCTCTACAGTGCGAACTGTATCAGCTAGGTTTTCACCTTTGCGAGCAGAAGTGAGGTCGGGTTCTGCGAAACCTATGTAGTTTCCACCGAGTTTTAACATAGCGGTTTCGAAGCTCAGCCGAGTTCTTGTGCTGGGTTCAAAGAAGAGTGTTGCAAGGATTTTTCCTTTAAGGATGTCTGAACCGCTTTTTGCCAGGGGCTCCATAGTTTTGGTGATGTCTAAAATGTGGTTGATTTCTTGTTGGCTGAAGTCTTCGATTGAGATTATGTCTCTACCTTTGAACTCCAAGTAGTGGGCACCAAACAGAAGAAAGCCCATGACTGCTAAATAACATTTTGTATGCCGAAGCGTTGTGGGCATACTTTAAGCAGTTAATGGGTTAATTATTTTGTTTTTGTCTGTCTTTTTTTATGTGGTTATAATATTATGTGCCCCAGGTTCCTGTCGTCAAGGATGTATTCGGCTGTTTTTTTGACCACATGATCCAGATTTCTAGTTACTTATATCCATTCATCCTCCAAAACTTGTTCTATCATGGTTCAATGAACGCGTTTCTGCAGTTTTATTAGCCACTAGTTCCCAACAAAAGCTCTTTTTGAATATATGTTTTTAAAAAGGCAAAATGACAAAACCCGCTTCTACGTTAGATTGTTCTTTTGAAAAGAATTAACTTTTGAATAGAACATTGTTAAAATTGTTGAAGTAGCAATTTTTTGCCTTAAACAAGTTAGTGCTTATATGTTTTTGTTGTTGTACAATGACTGTCACATTTTT
>JAXDAO010000044.1:0-2714 GCA_034679745.1 Bathyarchaeia archaeon | reverse complement strand
TCGGCAACCTCGCACCGAAAGGGTCCGTAATCAAAACTGCAGGTGTCTCAGAGAAAATGCAGAAGCACACTGGCCCCGCCAAAGTCTATGATTCTGAATCCGAAGCCCTTGCAGCCATAAAGGGAGGCAAAATCAAAGCCGGCGACGTCGTTGTTATTCGCTATGAAGGCCCAAGAGGCGGCCCTGGAATGCCTGAGATGCTTTTCCCAACTGCAACAATTGCAGGTATGGGTTTAGCTGAAAGTGTTGCTTTAATCACTGACGGCAGATTCTCCGGTGCGACAAGAGGAGGTAGTATAGGACACGTTGCCCCAGAAGCGTTTGAAGGTGGACCGATTGCAGTGCTCAAAAACGGCGATACGATTACGATCGATATTCCTAACCGTGTATTGAAAGTTGAATTGTCAGATGAAGAGATGAAGACGCGTTTAGCTGCGTGGAAGCCAAGACCGCCGAAAATTAGCAAGGGCATTCTTTCGCGATATAAGCCCACATCGATTGAGTAAAAAACTAAGAGGAAAGGGACGAAACGCTGTTTAATTTAACAGCCGCGTCCCAAACCGGTTCTGCCTATCATGCCGCCGCCACATCCGTAACGGTACTGGTATTGGTTCTGGTTTGATTCTCCGTACCCATAGCAGCCGCCGTTCTGGTAGCAGTAGCCTGTGTATTCGTCATTGTTGTAGCAGTAGGGTTCGCCTGTGGTGCTATCAATGCAATAGGGTGGTACTACGCCGTTGTTGCCAGTTACACATGGCGGAAGTACTTGGTTGGTAGAGGCAGTAGGTGAGGGTTGAGAGGTCGCTAATTGAGCTGCAGTTAAGCCGAATAGTGTTGCGGCGACGAGAGACACTGCGACTATTGCGAGGAGGATTTTTGTTTGCATTCTTTTTTCACCTCAAACTATACTATGGGCTTGGGGTGGTTTGGATGTTGGCTGAAACAGATGTGAAACGATTTGTGAAACAGTTTTTTCCATGGAAAACGGGTTGTTTTGTTGTGATAATCCTTAAATCACCGGAAGATAAGTCTAATTTAGATATAGTATGAAAAGAGTTAACCTGTTCCTAATCCTACTAATCGCATCCGTAGCAGCGCTGATAACAGCAACCGCCACAGGTTTCGCACTCTTCTCCTCCGCCCAACATAACCCATACGACTGGATGAGTCAAATGTGGAACTACAACGGTGGCGGTATGATGGGGCACACTCAAACCCAGCAAACCACAGCCACTACATGGCTACCTATTTTTGGTGTCTTATTTGCAGTTCTAATTGGCGTAACCGTTCTAGGCGTTGTAGGCGTGTCTTACTATCTGGTTTACCCACAGATACGAGTGGGCGCTGTACAACCAACAGTCACTTTAACTCAGCCAAGTGGAAATACAGTTTCAGCGTATGAGTCTGTTTCAAAAACCCTAACCGAGGATGAACGCAAAGTCATAGAAGTTCTAAAGGCTCACGAAGGCAAGTACCTCCAAAAATACATTAAAAGTGAAACAGGACTTAGTCGCCTGCGAACTCACCGCATTATCTCTCGATTAGCTGAACGTGGAATTGTAACATTGGAAAAGACTGGCAATACTAATCAGGTTTATTTGGCAAACTGGCTAAGCCAAGAACACTAGCTACTCTAAAAAGAATGATTCTCCAGCGACTTCTTTATTTTTTAAAAGACTCCTTTTTTTAAAAGATATAGCCAAGAATGATTTTATGGTTTCAGTCGAGGGGTTTGTAAATGCAAGTAGAACATATCCCCAAAAAGCAACTTATCAAAGCTTGGCGAACACTAAGCAGAAAAACCTTCCCAAAAGTGAAGGCATTCAGGTTAAGCGATACAGACTTCAATCAGGCTTTGCAAAATAGGCGCTGTTTAGAGGACGAGTTGCGGGAGATTGAAGAGTGGGGCAGGATTCTCTCAACCAAAGGTACAGACGCCTGCATTTTTAACGCTGAAGGCACTGACGACGCCGACTACATTATCTTGGTGAGACAAAACCCCTATCACACTTTAGATGAGATTTTGGTTCATGAATTAGCGCATATCGCCAGAGGAGACCTCTAAACTACATTGACTTAATAACTTGAGAAAACAGTCGCAGGCTGTCCAGTTGGGGTAGATCGGCAAAGAACAACATGAAATAAGTCACACCTAAGTCTATGTAAACCTGCAAGCTCTCTCTGCAATCATCGAGAGTAGTAGCTAAAGTAGATTTTTTGAAATCTTCAACACTAACGTTTGCTGGTTTTCTTTGCAGGATTTTTTTGTATAGTTCTTTTTCGTCCTCTGCCAGCAGGATTTGACCTGCAGGCCAGCAAGACCGCTCAATTTCCGCAAAATCTCTACCAATATTCATACAATTTCGCTTTAAGCTTTCAAGTTTGAGTTTATATTCATCCAGAGATAGAAAGCCCCAATCGAATCTATCCGCATGCTTTGCTGTGACTTTAAGGATTCTCTCTCCATTTCCCCCAACGGTAATTGGCGGATGCGGCTTCTGCAAAGGCTTAGGCAAGCACACTGCGTCTTTCAGTGTATAGTGTTTTCCGCTGTAACTCGCGTTTTCCTCAGCCCAAAGACCTTTTATTAAATCCAACGCCTCATCCAAACGTTCGATTCTAACAATGGACTTTGGAAAATCAAACCCGTAAGCTATGTGCTCTTCCTCTTGGGTGCCTGCCCCGATTCCCAATTCTAATCTGCCATTTGATAT
>JAXDAO010000043.1:0-3006 GCA_034679745.1 Bathyarchaeia archaeon | reverse complement strand
ACTTTAACTATTTGCTTTGATTTCAAGGTTATCTTTTAGGCGTTGGAGTAGATTTAGTTGTGTCTGGCTGTCAGTTGCAGATCGCAAGAGAGCATTCAAGTCTTCCGCACCGGCTTCTGGGAGCTGTGACCATCCTAAATAGCCGCCTTCAAGGCGCTTCTGCGTTCGCAATAAGAGTGACGCAAGTTCATGTGGGGGCAACGAGGCTAAACGTGCGGCAGGTCCACCCGCGTTTATCCCTGTTTCGAGGGTGCGGCTAACAGCAAAGCTCAAAGGATTACGTATTTCAGGGGTAAGGCTGCCATATATTAACCAAGAAAGTAAGTTATTCTCAGCATGCTGTTCCTGAATTTGCAGCCGTAGGATAGGATTGATACGATCAAAAATAGCGGCAATTCCAATATCATAAGAAATATCTTCCTCTCCAACCTGATTGTTATTGATATCAAGATTATCTGAGGAAACTGTCGTATTTTGTAGTTGGTTATCTTCGTAAAAAAACTTTGTGTCTTTAAGTTTATATAGTATTTTAATTATCGTCTCAAACTGACATATATCAGCAGAAACTAAAGTTTCAAAATGACAATTTAAATTATCAACTAAAGTATCAAAATGACTAATTAACGTAGCATCAAAAGTCTCATTCTGACAAATTCCTGCCTGAACTAAAATCTCAAAATGACATAATCGTTGGGGGCAATAGCGAGCTGCGCGAAGGAGTAGGGTATAGAAAGTTTGATTTTTTGCAAATGCCTGCCAAGTTAGAGGCGTCATGCTTTGGTAAGGCTCTAACAAAAAGCCGTACACAGCACCTTGTAATATTTCGTCAACCGGCGTGAGCTGAACCTCGTTTACCCTCAACTGCCAATCGGTACCCATTTCGGATGGGCGGGTAGCTATGCGGCAAAGATATTGACTAGCTAATTCGCGTTTAGTTTCACGCCAATTGCGTGTGTATTCGGACTGAGAATTAATATCTTTTTTGCGAGGCCTACCACGCGCACTTGGTTTCAGTTGAGGGATGCGTTTTGGCAGTGTTTCGGATCCTATCCATTTTTGTAAGGTGGTTAAACCGCCTTGCACCCAAAATGTATTCCGATCGTTGCCATGCGCCCAGTCAACATAACAGCAATTTCTACACATCAAGTAAAGCATACCCAAATCGCTGCCTAATTCTGGAAGAACACTATGGAACCAATACCACGGAACCGCTAAAAAGCTCTCAGGACGGATTAAGTGCGCAGCAAGGCGATCACATAACGAAGCTTGGGTTGAACTAATTTTAGAAAGCCCACATGCAGCCTGAAAAACTTCATGAACTGAAGTAGCAACGACAAAACGTTGAACCTCGGTTAAATCTGGCGTTCTATATGGAAAGGTGAGTATTTGACCTCTGGAACATTCCAATGCGAAGGTTAACAATTCAGAAGGTTCGTGATTAGCCAAATTTGTCTGAAACCAAGTGAACAAGTCTTGTGCATCCCCTGGTGTTAACAACATTCCTCTGTACGTGTATGTGTTAGGAGCTCTGGTAACTTTGCCATCTACGAAGCGGTGAACAGGTTCTGCACGGCTAACAAACCAGTCCATATTACCCGATTTGAAAATGCGAAAGAAAGTGGCTCGACTAATGACATTGCCAAGCATATCCAAAAGAGTGTTTACATCGATAGAGACTGCATCCCCCGCCTTAGGGTAGAGTTGATCAGCCCCATGCTCTCTTGAGGCGCGGTAAAATGCTTGCCGCAAGGCAGTGGCAATGAGAACAGCTCCCGAACCGACATAGGGAACAAAACGCAACAGATAGGCTGGTATGGCGACAATCGATTCCGAAGAAATAATCGCTTCGGCGACGTTAGAAGCTCCTGAATCAATGCTATAAACGGTTTCTGATTCTTGAGTAAGTGTGCCCATGGGCACACTTGAGCGAAGAGAAAGTTTCAACCGTTTACCGGTAACATCTTGGACCAATGTGTCCAGTAATGGGTAATACTGACATAGCTTGGCATAGTTTTTAGGCTCTGCGGTAATGGTATACGCTCCATCAAACTGAACGTCCGCAGAATTCAGCAGCTCTTGAAGAGTGGGAACTGATAAGGTCTCCAGCTCATCGCGAATTTGTTGCCAAGTACCAGCGGTTATGTCGCTCATGACGTTGCAAAAATCAATAAATCAATTAGATCCGTGAAATCAGATTCGGAATGGTGAGCTTCGTCTTACGTTCTTCTAAGACGGTCGATAGGTAATCTGAAGCCAAGAATAAAGCCTCGGTCAAGGAGCCATGTGCATTCTCGGCAATTTCAATAGCTTTGGGTTCTGGTAAAACAGATAGAGGATCAGCAAGACCAGCCATACGGCAGCGTGCATAAAGTAGACTAGCAATCTCCTGAATACTTGGAGAACGGAAAGGTACATAGAGACCTAAAAACTGACTCAGGCTGCCAATATTACTAACAGTGTTATTTAAATCCTGTAGAAAAATAATAGTACGGATCTTTTTTTGGTGTTCTACAGACCAATCAAGCAGTTGGGTGAGATATTCCTGATCAACCGGGGGACCATCCAAGACCAGTAATAGCTGATCAGCACTTTGCTCAAGGCGTTCATAAATGTTCTCAATACGATTGGCATTCGAGCGCGCAGACTGGATCCCTAAAATCTCAATAACTGCCATGAGAAAGTGACGAGGTTCAGTTAAAGTATTGGTATTTAAGTAGAGCCCAAACATCGTGCCTCGATTTTCTAGTAAGAAATGTGTTTGGGCTAATTTCATTGCCAGCATGCTCTTACCACTGCCAACTGGTCCAGCAACTACGCCTAGATTCTTATAGGGGTCCTTTTGATCGGACAGGAAACTATGCACCACCTCGAAAACCTTGCGCTGCTCATTAAGATTGGGATAGAAGAATCGTGTATCTTGATAATGAATAAAGGGGTGCTCTAAAAATCCGGCTTGAAGAAGATCAGGTGTTGTAATCATGACTCATGCTGCTCCGTCTTTTAGTA
>JAXDAO010000042.1:0-3128 GCA_034679745.1 Bathyarchaeia archaeon | reverse complement strand
GGACCCCCATTTACGAGGAAGGGTTAAAGGAAGTTTTCTCAAAGGACCTCGACGCTGATGGATTAGTTATGGTGCTGGGGCGATTGCGGATTGGGGATGTGCGATTGCAGGTAGTTGATACTTGCGGGAATCCAACTCCAGTTGCACGGGTGGGTATCGAACGTGTAAGCATGAAGACAGACCTTATTCCGCCTGAGCAAATGCGTGCGGTGCTGATTGAATCCGCCAAGGCACGGTTGCTCAACGAGACAGGTAACTTTGTTTGCACAAGTTGTTGGGACTACATGCAAATGATAAGAATAAAAGACCTTCCGGACAAGCCCAAGTGTCCACGTTGTGGCTCTTTTGCTCTAGGGCTGCTAAAGGTTGAAGAGGAAAAAGCCATAGGTCTGGTGGAAAAGAAGGGTGAACATTTAGTAAAAAATGAGGAAAAAATGCGGAACTACGCCAAACTAACTGCTGAACTAATCGAAAGATATGGGAAAGTGGCGGCGGTGGCTTTGAGTTCACGCCGGGTTTCAGTGGCTGATATATCAGCGTTATTGGAGAAGGAGCACAAGTTAACCGATAGATTTTATGAGTTAGTCCTAGAAGCTGAGCGGAAATCACTTAGCAAACGTTTCAAATGACCATTTTTACTCTTCTTGTTCGACAACTATTGGTTATCGTGAGGTTAACATCATCTTTTTAAGGATAGATCGGCTTAATTCTGGTTGTTTGGCTATTTAGCTCACAGGAGAATAAATGTGGAAATAAGCCGTAAGAATTTGCGCAAAGAAGTTCTTGAACGCATCAAATTTGTAAAAACATGTGTAATGGCAAGGGAACTTTGTTTGCTTGTGCGTACGCATAGAGCAGTTCTAGAACCCAAGGATGTAAAGGAAATATGCGGATACATCTCCGATCTATGCAAAGAAGAAGGTTGTAGTGAACCAAGCGAATTATGCGCTAAAGCCGCAAATGCTGTTGGTTCAGAGGACGAAGAGAAATACCTTGAACTCTGCCAGCAGAGTTGTCTGAAATGTGGTGAAGCTCGAAGGCCGCAGGTCAAAAAAGACGGCTATGTAGCATGACAAGTAAAATCCGGTGAAAGAAGGGAAAAAATGTTTATCGCCCCGTTCGTTCCAAGCCCCAGTACAGTTGTAGAGTATATGCTTAAACTAGCCGATTTGAAAGCAGGTGAAGTACTTTTCGATATGGGTTCAGGTGACGGGCGGACAGTGATTATGGCAGCTAAAACATTTGGTGCCCGTGCAGTTGGAATAGAGTTACGTGAAGATCTAGCAAAGAAAGCGATGAGTTCTATACATGAAAATGGGCTTGAACATCGTGTTACCATAGTTAACGATGACATGTTCAAAGTTAATTTGACAGCTGCCGATGTGGTTTACCTTTATTTGACGACAAGCGCTAACGAGAAAATTAAACCTAAGCTAGAGCATGATCTGAAAAGTGGAGCACGTGTAGTTTCTCACGACTATGAGATTGTCGGTTGGCGCCCAGAGAAGATCAACACTTTCTGTGAGAATCCGCAGCTGGGCTATCCTTCACATACGATTTATCTGTACAGAAAAACCTAACCGCCACAAGTGGACAACTTATTCTGCTCTGACTTTCAGTGATTGTTAGGATTTTTATGTTTAGAAAAAAATTTATCTATCCATAGCTTCTTTGAGGGCGCAGATGGTTTAGGGATGCAGTTTATTCCATGGCAAAACGTTGCTGACTGGCATTGCAAAGGATGCGGCTACTGTTGCAAACTCTACAGTGTAGTCTTAGGTTTCCCGGAATGGTTAAACCTCACAAAAACCTTCGGCTCCCAAACCACCCTAGCAGGCTTGGATCGTTTCTACATTAAACGTGCCCACGACGGTTCATGCGCTTTTCTTTGTAACAACTCCCGTAATTATTTCTGTGCATTACAGCGGATGAAGCCTGAAGCGTGTAAGCTGTGGCCTTTCAAAGTTCTATCTGAACCTAAATACGGTGACTCCAAGCAAGCAGAATTTGATTACATGGGCAACAAACTGTATGTCTATGCAGACACAATGTGCAGCGGACTGCGATGTGGCACGCCAACATGGGATTTCCGTTACAAGACACTCAGAGAATTTGCCGAACTTGCGTTGGGCATAAGGCAGGTTCAGTATAAAACTACGAGATCAACCTATACTGATTTTCGCTGCGGCGGCCAGTTTGGGCTGTATTAGATTAGTCCAAAATGACCAATAATGTAGGCTCCAATGATCATACCGCAGAGTGCAAAACTTATAGGCGGTGCGGCTTTCCTAGAAAAGAACGCCTCGTAATAGGATTTGAATTCTCCTTTACTTGACCGCAGGCATCTAGTGACCATTGTGGCAATCATGGAAGCCTTCTCCTTCTCAAACCTCAATGGACCGCGCTAGTTTATAAGCTTCATTCCAAAACCGTAAATCGGTGTCAAACACCATTCGAAAAAGCAATTTTTTGCAGGATCAAGTTTAATTAAGCTCGTTTTTCTTTTAACCAGAAACAATCCAATCACAGGTAAGCTTCATGTCTAAACCTAAAGTCGGCGTCTCAATGCTCTATTGCCTAGGCGAACCATTCAGCCGTATGGTTAAACGCTTAGCAACCATGAACACTAAATACATCGAAATCCTCGACGACGGTACCCATGACTTAGACAATAAACGGATTGAAATGCTAAAAGAAGCTGCAAAATCATACAAGCTCCAATACTCACTTCATGCACCGTTTGCCGACATCAACATAGGATCACCTGTAAAATCAATGTTAAACGCTTCGATTAAACGCCTCAAACAATCACTGGCAAACGCCAACGCAATAGATGCTAAAATGTGGGTTTTTCACCCCGCGCAACGAACAGGTATTGGTCAATTCTACCCCAACGCTGACTTCAAACAGATGTGCAAAAGCATAGAAGAACTCTACACTCAAGCAGAAGAATATGGCATAAACATGGCCTTAGAGAACCTGCCTCATAAGTACTGGTTTCTAATGAGTACACCCCAAGAGTTCCACCGATTCTATAAAGAAACTAATCTGCCGATTGGCATAACAATGGATCTTGGTCACGCTAACTTGGAAGGACAAATCGAACCTTTCTTTAACCAACTTGCCGA
>JAXDAO010000041.1:0-26100 GCA_034679745.1 Bathyarchaeia archaeon | reverse complement strand
ATTTTCGTAGAAATAATCATTAAAACGTAAAACTTAAATATCGACCAGCCAATCATTGTTTGTTATCTAAGAGGTATCCAAATTGGCAACATTCAGCGGTTGTTACACTGCACTAATAACTCCCATGAACCGTGATCGTCAAGTCGATTACGATGGATTACAGCAATTGGTAGATTTCCAGATTAAAAACGGAGCAAAAGGAGTACTTGCCGTAGGAACAACGGGTGAAAGTCCGACGTTAGATTGGTCGGAGCACAGCAAAGTCATCGAAAAAATGCATGAATTTGCAGGTAGAAGGTGCCTAACGATAGCAGGTACTGGAAGCAACTCCACACAGGAAGCAATTGAAGGTACAGAACACGCCCACAATTCAGGTGTGAACATAGTTCTGCTCGTAGATCCCTACTACAACGGCCCAAGCTCCCTTGAGATACGCAGAGAATACATTGAACCTATCGCTCAAAGGTTCCCTGAAGTACAAGTTATCCCCTACATCATTCCCGGCAGAACCGGAACACAGCTTTTCCCTCAAGATCTTGAAGCTCTTCACAGACAATATCCGAACGTTCGTTGTGTCAAAGAAGCTACTGGAGATCTAAAAAACATGGAGTTAACAAGGCAGGTTTGCGGGGAAGACTTTGATATCCTCTCAGGCGATGATGACAAAACCTACACAATGATGGTTTCACCTGATATCAGGGCTAGTGGCGTAATATCAGTTGCTTCAAACGTTGCTCCCCGAGCAGTTTCCGACATGGTGCATTACCTGCTTGATGGAAATGAGGAAGCCGCAAGCGTAATTTCACAAGCACTACAGCCACTATTTAGTTTAGTAACCGTGAAAACTCAGGAGCAAACGCCATATGGACCTGTTGTGTGCAAAGCTCGAAATCCCGTTCCATACAAAACCCTCATGAACATCTTAGGTATGCCATCAGGACCTTGCAGGCAACCCTTAGGTAAAATGACACGCAATGGCTTAGAAGTCGTCTTGACAAATGTACGCAAAGTCTACGAATCTAATCCACAAGTCCTTGAACCCATAGCTGAACACTTTAGTGTCGACCTAAAAGACCGATTATACAACGAGAAATATCTCGAGGGGCTCTACTATGCTTAACCTCTGCATCGCAGGCATAGGTCGAATGGGTAAAGCAATAATCCACGAAGCAGTCGCCAAAGGTCACCAAATCAGCGGTGCCATAGAGGCACCCAGCTGTCCCGTAATAGGTAAAACTCTGAGAGAACTTGGCGTCTGCAATTCCGATACTAAACTTTTCAGTTCGGAACAAATCCGGGAAGCAGTCCAAAACGCAGATGTATTCATCTCCTTCAGTGCACCAGCCGCCGATTTAGTGAACATACCCATCGTAGTCGACCTCGGCAAACGAATAATCCTTGGTACAACAGGGTTCACACCCGAACAGACAACCCAAATAACAACATTAATGCGTGGTAAGGTACCCTCTGTGTTCTCACCCAACTACAGCATAGGCGTCAACATACTCTTTAAACTAGCAGAAAATCTCAGAGCGTTCCCAGCAGGGTATGACGTAAGCTTAAGCGAAATTCACCACACAGGCAAAAAGGATGCCCCAAGTGGAACCGCCAAGAAACTAGAGCAGATCATCTCCCAGACACGCAACTATAGCAAAACAGTCTACGGCAGAGAAGGCGTCAGCCCTAGACAGCCAGCAGAGCTTGAGTCAGTAGCTATACGTGCTGGAGGTGTACCTGGGATTCACGACGTAATCGTTGCGGGCCCAAACGAGATGCTACGCATCGAGCACACAGCTTTCTCTCGAGACGTTTTTGCGCAGGGCGCCGTTACCGCTGCAGAATGGATCGTAAAGCAGAAGGAGTCAAAGATCTACTCGATGGATAATGTACTGGGATTAGCTTAAGCCAAAAATTCCACCATTAACCTTTTTATTAGGAACAATATAAAAAAAGAAACGTTAAAGGAAGAATAGTAAAATGTCGAATAAGCGTAAAGTCGCCATCTTAGGCGCAACAGGAGCCGTAGGACAACGGTACATTCAACTCTTACAGGGGCACCCCTGGTTCGAGGTAGCAGTACTTGCCGCTTCAGAGAAAAGCGCTGGTAAAAAGTACAAGGACGCAGCTACCTGGCTGATGGAGAGCGAGTTGCCAAAAGAAATAGCGGAAATGCCAGTCGCTAACATAGACGTTAAGTCATGTGAAGATACCGGTGACTTCGACTTAGTGTTCACATCATTGCCAGGAGATTTAGCGGGTCCGACTGAAAACGCATTCGGCGCAAAATATCCTGTCTTCAGCAAGGCAAGTGCACACCGCATGGATAAAGATGTGCCGCTTATAATCCCAGAAATTAACCCCGATCACACAGGGCTCATCAAAGTTCAGCAGAATCGAAGAGGCTGGAAAGGCTTTATCACAACTGACCCTAACTGTAGCACAATCGGACTTGCTATCACCTTAGCTCCACTTATGCGGTTCGGTATAAAACAGGTAGTGGTAACTACAATGCAGGCTCTTAGCGGTGCAGGTTACCCCGGAGTCGCTTCACTAGACATAATCGATAACGTAGTCCCCTTTATCTCTGGTGAAGAGGACAAGATGGAAACTGAAGCACAAAAGATTCTTGGCCGATTTGACGGTGAAACAATAAAGTACGCTGATTTCCAAGCGAGTGCAAGCTGTAACCGCGTCAACGTCAAAGACGGACACCTCGAATCTGTATTCGTCAAACTCGACAAGGAGCCATCACTCGAGGAAGTCGAGTTAGCATTCACAGCTTTTAATGGAGAACCCCAAAAGCTCAAGTTACCTAGTGCTCCTGCGCAGCCAATTATTGTGCGCCACGAGAAGAACAGACCACAACCCCGATACGATCGAGACGCAGGCGCTGGGCAAAGCGTAGTGGTTGGGCGCCTACGTAAGGATCCAATCATGACAATAAAATACATGTGCCTCAGCCACAATACTGTTAGAGGTGCAGCAGGCGGGGGGATCCTCAGCGCGGAGCTGTATGTAGCTAAAGGATTAGCTTAAACAACTGTGAGACATAAATTAGACTGGTGAATGCTGTATGGTTAAAAGAAAGCTCCGTGACCCATTAGAAGACCGAAAAGGCACACTTTACTTCGATGGCTTTTCAACTATTGAGTTAGCAAAGAAGTATGATACGCCGTTGTATGTGATAAGCGAAAAGCGCATCAGAGACAACTATAATCGCCTCTATGGTGCATTAGTTAATAACTATAAGTATGTACGAATCTACTACGCCGCTAAAGCCAACACAAACCTATCTATACTTAGGATTTTGCATTCGCAGGGTGCATACCTAGATACAGTGAGCCCAGGCGAGGTTTTTATGGCGCTGAGCAGCGGTTTCACACCCGACCGTATAATGTTCACTGGTACAAGCGTAAGAAACGACGAACTCAAAATGCTAGCAGATGCCAACATAACAATAAATATTGACTCTCAATCCGAAATGGATCGGTTGCTGAAGATTTCTGTGCCGCAAATACTATCGGTTCGTGTTAACCCTGAAATCGGCGCTGGGCATCATAGCCACTGCATTACCGCAGGTTCTGAATCGAAGTTTGGTCTCTGGGAAGAGGAAGTAATTCAAGCCTATGCTATTGCCCAGCGGGCACGTGTGGGTCGCTTTGGTATCCACATGCACATTGGCTCAGGTATACTTGATCCCGAACCTTACGTTTTGGCGGTTGAAAAATTGCTAAAGATAGCCAAAAGGGTGCATGACGAAGTGGGGATTGACTTTGAGTTTATTGATATCGGTGGTGGTTTAGGTGTTCCCTACAAGCCAGAGGATAAAGAAATGGATTTGGCTGCCTTCTCAAACAAAGTTGTCTCCTTATTTAAGGGCAAGGTCAAGGAGTATGGTCTAGGGAAGCCATTCTTATTCATTGAGCCCGGTAGATATCTAGTATGCGATGCTAGTATTCTTTTGACAGCAGTTAACACTGTAAAGGTTACACCTAGTCGCAAATTCGTCGGTGTGGACGCGGGCTTTAATACACTTGTACGGCCTACTATGTATGGTAGTTATCACCCAATCCTTGTCGCCAACAAGCTGGATTTAGCTGACAAGGAAACCTATGATGTAGCTGGTCCTATCTGTGAATCTGGTGACTTGCTGGCAAAAGATAGGCAATTGCCTAAGATTGCAGAGGGCGACTTGCTCGCAGTACTAAATGCAGGTGCATACGGTTATAGTATGAGCTCTCAATATAACTCGCGACCCCGCGTTGCAGAAGTTATCATCCGAGGCGGCAAACCAGTAGTAATTCGAGAGCGTGAACAGCTAATGGATTTAATGTCTACACAGCGGATGCAAGGTGAGGCTTGATGCAGTTCTGGAAGATGCATGGCTTAGGCAATGACTATGTTGTAATCGACAATAGAAACCAAAAAATCCCTGAAAAGCAGCTTTCTCGATGGGCAGAGAGACTTTGCGAGAGACGCTTTTCTGTTGGCGCTGATGGTCTCCTGTTTGTCTACAACTCCACTGTTGCCGATGTGAAGATGCGGATTTTCAACTCTGATGGCAGTGAAGCAGAGATGTGTGGTAATGGCATTCGATGTTTTAGCAAGTACTGCTATGAAAATGGGATAGTGAAGAAAGATTCGTTTTCAGTGGAGACATTGGCTGGTAAAAAGAATATTTGGTTAACCCTAAAGGGTAGTAAAGTTGCTTTAGTCAAGGTTGATATGGGGGCACCCAAATGGGAACGCTCTGCAATTCCTATGTTGGGTGAAGGAACATGTATAAACGAGAAATTAGATGTCAACGACGAAACATACAAGGTATCTTGTCTATCTATGGGTAATCCCCACTGTGTTACCTTCGTGGAAAACGTCGATCTTTTTCCTGTATACACCATTGGGCGACTAATCGAGAGCCATAAGGCTTTTCCGAAGAGAACAAATGTTGGATTCGTCCAAGTTAGTAGCCGTAATGAGTTAAATGTACGAGTTTGGGAACGTGGTTGCGGCGAAACTCTTGCTTGTGGAACTGGAACCTGTGCAGCTGTAGCTGTAGCCAACAAGCTTGGAAAAGTCGGAGATAAAGTCACCGTTCACTTGCTTGGTGGAGACCTGCAAATAGAAGTGGGCAAAACTCTTCTTATGAGCGGTGCTGCCGAGAAAGTTTTCAAGGGAACACTATTCAAGGAGGCAATTGAATTTGGCTTTTGATTATGCAGAACGAATCAAGCGGTTACCTCAATATCTGTTTGCTGAAATAGAGAAGATTATTAACGAAAAGAAAGCGCAAGGTATAGACGTTATATCGCTTAGTATCGGTGATCCTGATCTTCCACCCCCCGATTTTATATTAGAAGCCTTCAAAGCAGAAGCGGCAAACCTCAAGAATCATAATTATTCATTTAGTCACGGTGAACCTGACTTCCGTGAAGCAGTAAAAAAGTGGTATAAAACCAGGTTCTATGTTGATCTTCAGCAGGATCAAGTTGTTGCCTTGTTGGGTTCCAAAGAAGGCTTGGCAAATATTGCTCGAGCGTTCATAAACCCTGGTGACCAAGTTTTGGTACCTGACCCTGCCTATCCCGTGTATGGGAACGGCAGTACGATTCTCTGTGACGGTAAAGTAGTGCCTCTGCCGTTACTAGAAGAGAACGGTTTTCGCCCAGACTTTGAAGCCGTGGATGCACGCCAGATTAAAATGATGTTTATAAACTACCCTAACAATCCAACCGCTGCGACAGTCGACTTCAAGTGCCTCAAAGAAGCTGTCGAATTTGCTAAAGATAACAATATTATCCTTTGCTACGACAATGCCTACTCTGAAATCACCTATGATGGCTATAATGCACCCAGTATATTGGAAATTGATGGCGCTATGGATGTAGCTATCGAATTCAATTCGCTCTCAAAGACCTTCAACATGACAGGTGACCGTATCGGTTTTGCTGTTGGAAATAAGCAGCTTGTCGCGGGCTTAACAAAGGTCAAGTCGCAAATTGATTCCGGCCCACCAGTTTACACGCAAAAAGTCGCTGTTAAAGCATTAGGTAGCTACACAAGTAATCAAGCGCCAGCATTTTTGAAGAAGAACAATCAAATTCTGCAGGAACGTCGCGATTTGCTAGTTGATACTTTAAACAAAATAGGCTATAAGTGCGAGAAGCCCAAGGCAACTTTCTATGTTTGGGTCAACTGCAAAGGCAATTCAATGAAGTTTGCAGCAAAATTGCTAGACGCTGGTGTTGCTATTACTCCTGGTGTCGGCTTTGGCAAACATGGTGAAGGATACGCAAGGATAACTTTCACGCAACCCAAAGAACGCATCGTGGAAGCCTGCAACCGAATCGCCAGCGCTTTCTAATTTTTCTTATTCTTTTTCCATTCTTTTTGAAGCTTCTTTGATAGGTTGCCATTCTCCAGAATGAATGCTCCATGGTACCCGTAGTTCCTACAATCCCCGATCGACCAGAATTGAGGCATTCCTTGAGCCCCAAAAGACATCTGTTGAACCACATTTGGGGCAGAACTTCCTTGGAACGGAGTTTTTCTTTTTTCTTTATTTGTCGATTCTTTCACAACCATCAAGAAGTTTCTTCTTACTAGGTCGCTTTTATACTTTAAGAAGTCACCAACTGAAAAAGAGACAAAAACTGTCGGAACAGTTTGCTTATTTTTTTGAGGTAGACTGTTTGCCGGTTGAGTAGCCATCTCTACCTTCAAGCTCAAATGCTTCTATAATTACAAAAAGAAAAGGATAGATGTGTTGGCTGCGTTTATTTGGCCGCTGTTTTTGCGAGTTTCTTTAAGATAACGTCTTTAGCGATGGTGTAGGCGATTGCGTAGTCGAAGAGACCCTGTGGTTCAGCGGTTGCGCGTTTAATCATTTCCACTTCTGTCTTGATTTTTAGTTTGCCGATGGCTAATGCGCCGATGCCGAAAACGCCTGCTTTAAGTTCTATGCTGTCATCATTTGGACCTAAGCCTTCAACACCAAGAGGTTTGATAGCGTTAATGTCTGCAACGATTTTACATTTTGCAGCAGTATTTAGGTCTGTTTTTGAAAGAAGTTGAATTCCACCTGCGCCTGCTGAAAGAATAATTTCTGCATCTTTAACTGCTACAGTTGTTTGTTCCGGATTTGCTACTTCAATTACTTTAACTCTTTGTGCGCCGACTTCAGCGTTGATTTTGTATGCAACAACCTGCCCCTTCGCAAGTGAACGGCTGGTGATAGTTACATTTGCTTTTTCTGCAGCGTAAATTCTTGCGGCCGTTTGCCCGACTGGACCTGTTCCTGCAAGAACAGTAACGTTTTTACCCTCTAAGCTGCCGAAGCCTTTCTCCATTGATGCGCCAAAGGTTTTTGCGACTGCTGCTGCGGCTGTGCTGTATCCTCCTCTTGGGTCAACAATAATGCTGTTCCCCCATGGGGCTGACTTCATAGCTTTCTGGGTTGCTTCTACTACTTTTTCAACCATCTCAAAGTTGCTGCCGTTTATGAAGACTTTAGTGTGTGCTGCTCCTAAGGGTCCACGTGGGAAAAGCAGATCAAAGACTATTTTTGGAGCGTCAAGATCGTTGACGTTTTCGTACTTGAATATCATTGAGTCTGGAAAAGCGTCAATAGCTACTAGCAGATCAAATGGGCTGCAATATTTGTCTGTGTCTAGGAAAACGAAAACTGTTTTGTATGTTGGTTGTGCCAAGTTTTTACACCTTTAACTTGTTTGGAATGCAGTTTAATGATTTAAGAATTATCTAAAGCGTTTGACTGCCCTTCATTCCTGAGTGACAGCCTGCCAAGTATTCGCTTGATTCTCTTCTTGGCTTTTTTGTGTGCGGTCAAAATATTAATATGGTTAAAACGGATTTTACAACTCAAACATTGGTGAAAACTTTGACGATAAAAGTAGGTATCAATGGTTTTGGTAGAATCGGACGGCTTATCTATCGAGCCGCTATCGAAAAAAAAGCGAACATTGATTTTGTAGCTGTAAACGACCTAGCAGACGCGAAAACTAATGCTCACCTCCTAAAGTACGACTCTGTTCATGGACGTTTTCCTGGTACAGTGGAAGTCCAAGGCAACGACCTTGTTGTGAACGGGAAAGTTCTCAAATGTGTTCAGGAGAAAGACCCGGCGAATCTGCCTTGGAAGCAGTTTGGTGTTTACCTTGCTGTTGAGAGTACAGGTTTGTTTACTAATCGTGAAGGGGCATCTAAACATATTGCTGCGGGTGCCAAGAAAGTTTTGATTTCTGCGCCTGCCACAAATCCTGATAGGACTATTGTGTTAGGTGTGAACGACGACACTTATAATGCTGAAACAGATAATATCCTCTCAAATGCCAGTTGCACAACTAACGCTCTAGCTCCGATAAGCAAAGTTTTAGCAGACAACTTTGGATTAGAGAAGGCGTTCATGACGACCTGCCACAGTTACACTAATGATCAAAAAATTCTCGATATTGTTCACAAAGACCTTCGACGTGCAAGAGCCGCAGCGCTAAACATAATCCCCACTAGCACTGGTGCTGCTAAAGCCATAGGTGAAGTTCTTCCCGCATGCTCAGGTAAGATGAACGGTATCTCTTTGCGGGTTCCAACACCAGATGTATCAATCGTATACCTAACCTGCTCACTCGTTAAAGAAGTCACCAAACAAGACATAAACGAAGCTATGAAGAAAGCTGCCGAAGGCGAACTTAAAGGAATCCTCCAATACACTGAAGACCCAATCGTTTCAAGCGACATATTACACAGTACTTATAGTAGCGTTTTTGATGCAGGTTTAACTATGGTTTTGGGTGAAAAAAGCAACTTCGTTAAAGTCTTTTCATGGTACGACAACGAATGGGGCTTTAGTAACCGTATGGTTGACTTCATAGAGATTATAGGTGCAAAAGCAGGGCTCTGAGCGTCTTCAAGTAAGCTTTAATTATCTTTTCTTTTTTTAGTAAATCCTGAATTGTTGAGTGAATGGTAATGTCGAAGTACAAGACCTTAGACGATTTTGAAGTAAAAGACAAAACTGTCCTTGTTAGAGTTGACTTTAACTCCGAAATTGATCCAGAAACTAAAAAAGTAACAAGTGATGTCCGAATTCGTGCACACGCTGAAACAACCCTGAAAGAGTTAGCGGAGAAGGGCGCTAAAACCGTTATACTTGCCCATCAGGGACGCAAAGGTGACCCAGACTATACAACATTGGAAGGACATGCAAAGGTTTTACAGAGTATCCTCAAATGTCCAGTGAAGTATGTTGATGATGTTTTTGGTGACAAAGCTAAAGCGGCGATCAAAAGCTTGCAGAGCGGTGAAATTTTGGTTTTGGAAAACGTGCGCGGTTGGGATGGAGAGACTAAGAGTGGTGTGCCTGAGCAGCAATCAAAGACTTTGTTAGTGCAGAATCTGGCGCTGTTAGCTGATTTATTTGTAAGTGATGCTTTCTCAGCTGCTCATCGAGGTCACGTTTCTATGGTTGGTTTCACTGCAGTTCTTCCTTCTGCAGCTGGGCGTATTATGGAGAGGGAATTGAAGTCGCTAAGTAAGGCTCTTGAGAAAGCTGAAAAGCCATGCGTCTATGTTATGGGTGGTGCTAAAGCCGATGATAGCCTTGAGATCAGCAAGTATGTTCTTAGCAATGGCATAGCTGACTTTGTTCTTGTTGGTGGTGTAACGTCGCAGTTGTTTTTGGCGGCGAAAGGAATCGACTTGGGTAAGGTAACTATGGATTTCTTGGTTGCAAAAGAGTTAACCCCGTTTATCCCTGGTATCAAATCTTTGATTGAGCAGTATGCAGAAAAAATTATAACACCCGTTGATGTTGCAGCTAATGTTTACGGCGACAGGTGCGAATTGACACTATCTGAGTTGCCTACTCAATATTCAATTTTCGATTTAGGTAGCAAAACTGTGGGACAGTATGAAAAAATTATCTCAACTGCTAAGTCGATAGTTGTAAGCGGGCCAATGGGTGTTTATGAAAATCCTCAGTTTAACTGGGGCACTAAAGGCGTCTTAGAAGCTATTGCTCACAGTGGAGCGTTTAGTCTTGCAGGTGGCGGAAACACAATCGCAGCCATCCAAGAGTACGGCTTAACCAAGAAAATTGGCTACATCAGTACTGCAGGCGGAGCACTAATTGAGTTCTTGATGGGTAAGAAACTTCCAGGCGTAGTTGCCCTAGAGAACGCTGTCCAAACTAAACAAGTCTAATTTTTTCTTTTTGCATCTTTCTTTTTGGCATATAGTAACCCTGCGACAAGCGAGACAGCTAATACCACAACCAGTATTACGAAGATAATGACCAAGAAGTTCGTTGAGAACTCCACGAAATTACGTTCAGCTACTGCTGTTGCAGTTACGCCTACAGAATCGTAGGCTATTGCTTTGATGGCGTGAGTGCCAAGTGTATAGTTACCTGTATTAAACGACCAACTAAAGGGTGCGACGGTATCGTTGAGTTGAAGCTCGTTATCAACATAGAACTCGACATATACGACATCAGGTGAGATCTCTGTGTTTACTGTAAAGTACCCGCCGATATCGTTTCCCATGCCGTAACCGTTGTCTTTATACCAGCTTAACCTCAAAGAAGGCGTGGCTGAAACGGCTGGAGCTAAGCATGACAAAACAAGTACAAATATAATAGTAGCAAACGTTGCGTACTTAAGTTGCAATTACCATACCCACGCTAAAACTATTCTCTTCTTGTATAAAAGCCAAATTAAAGATAATTCTTTGGTTATACTGGGAGAGAGGTTAAGATGACAGAATTTGGTTTAAACTCTTGAAAATTGTTAAAAGATCTTTTGCTATGTGGTCTGGTTTTTGTTTGCTATCTTTTAGGTTTTTTTGACTGTTGAATTGTGATGTTACAAATACAGTTTTTAGTCCGGCTTCTTTTGCGCCCTTGATGTCTTCAATTGGGCTATCTCCGATGAAAACTGTCTCATAAGCTCCTGCTTGGAGACGCTTTAATGCCTCTTGGAATATGTGCGGGCTGGGTTTTCTCCAACCGTACTCTTCGGAGACTATTACGGCATTGAAGTAGGGGCGGATATGGATTTGCCTCAAGCTGCTGTGGATAACGGGTGCATAAGTGAAGTTGCTGATTAAGCCGACTTTAGCTTGTGCGGCGGTTTGCTCGAGTAGTTTTTTTGCGCCATCTCGAAGTTCAAACGTGTCGATAAATTCTTGGAAGAATATGTTGAGCGCCGCCTTAATCCGTGCATCCTTAGGCGTAACTTTGAAACCTAAACAGCATAGCGCCTCTGAGACCCAAACCGCGTTCGTAACCTCCCTGTATTGTTCATAGCGGACTTTTCGGTATTTCTCGTGAGCCACAGTGTAGGCTGCTAAAAACTTGTTTTCCTCCATTTTAAAACCTTCAGCTTCTAGGGCGTTATAGAGCGTTTTACGTGAAGCATCCATGCTGTAGCCTTTGCAGTTGACGAGTGTGCCTATGTAGTCGAAGATTACTGCTCTAAGTGGCATTTACTGTTCCCTTTTGTGCCGGCAACGGCTTTTTTAATTTTGCCCATTGATTCTCCGATGGCTGTGCTTAGCAGTTTTGCTGGGTTACCGATTGAAGCTTCGACTTCACCGTCAAAGACGATTGCACCCAGATACTTTAATCCCAAATTTGTTGACTCGCATTTGATTGAGTCTGAATTATTCATTTTCATGTTTTCCACTATACCGGCGATGGGCATCTTGAGTTCACATAGCAGTTTAAGCTGTTTTTTGACGACCTCAAAAGCCAAAAGTGACGGTGTTGTAATAATTAAGAATTCGATTCGTTTAACTAACCTCACTAAATCAAGGACAGCGTCACCGATGCCAGGCGGCATATCAATTATGAGGAAATCGAGTTCGCCCCACTGCGTAACCGCCAACAGTTCAATTAATGCATTAGATACATCAGCTCCACGGAGCGGCGTAGGATTGTCTCCCACGAAATAAACCAGTGACATATACTCTAACCCCTCAACCGTTGATGGAACTATTCCCTTGTCCTCTTTAGGTTGTATATTTTTGGGAACGCCTAAGATTATGTGTGTTGAGGGACCTGTAAAATCCAAATCAAATAAGCCGACCCTGCAGCCTTCTTTGGCAAGTGATAATGCTAATGCTGTAGCGACCATGCTTTTGCCGACGCCACCTTTGCCGCTTGAAACGGCGATGATTCGCCTTGTTTTTTCCAGACGCTCGTTGATCACGCTTGTCCGCGGATCAATCATTATTCTTTTACTCCTTTTATGTCCTCAAGCCAAACTCCGCGTCCACTGGCGATTTCAAAGTCCGGACTGCCACATTTGGGACACTTAATATATGTGTGCGCGACTTCAGGAACGAAGTGGATAGCTTCGGCGGTTGCTTTGTCGAGTTTTTTTGGGTTGTATTGCCATGTGGTGCCGCAGACTCTGCATTTGAGTGTGGATTTAGCTTTGAGAATTCGAAATTTGGCGTCCTTAAATATGCCTCCACTTAGTTGCTTGAGTCCAAAACGCAGAATCGGTGGCTCGACTTGTTGAAGCTCTCCAACCCTAATGGTAACTTCCAAAATCGTCTTTAAGTGTTCCTGTTGTGCGATTTGGTTTGCTGAGGCGAGGATGGCTTCAGCTAGCGCCCATTCATGCATAAATTAAGGATGCTTTATGCTGTAATAAAAGAATATTGTACAAGTGTTCTGAAACAAAGCCACAACTATTCAGGATTATGCCGAAGTGCTTTCTAGTTGATTGTGAAAAGCCTTAAAATGGATAGCCGCCACGTTAAACGATTGGTGTAAAGCAACATGAGAGTCATAGCTGATCTGCATATCCACGGCAAATACAGCCGCGCAACGAGCGAACAGATGAGTATTTCAGAAATCGCAAAATACGCAAAAATAAAAGGCCTCAACTTGGTCGGTACAGGTGACTTTACCCACCCCCTGTGGCTAAAAGAAATCAGGGAAACCCTAACGCCTGAGGCGGACACAGGTCTTCTAAAACTCTCCAAAACAGATTCACCTGTACGTTTCATGCTTCAAACTGAAGTATGCACAATCTTTGACTATAAAGGTGAATCAAAAAAAGTCCACCACGTTATACTCACACCCAGCTTGGAGAGCGCTGACCAGCTAAATGAACGTCTCAAAAAATACGGTGACTTAGCTTCTGATGGCAGACCAATTCTCGACTCCGCTGCTCCCCAGTTGGTCGAGGAAGTAATGACGGTTTCAGCCGATAACATGATTTTTCCCGCTCACGTTTGGACACCATGGTTTAGCATATTCGGCGCATTCAGTGGCTTTGACACTGTCGAGGACTGCTACCGAGATATGACCAAACACATTCATGCTATAGAAACTGGCTTATCTTCAGACCCATCTATGAATTGGAGACTCAGCAAACTTGACCGCTATGGTTTGGTTTCTAACAGTGATTGCCACAGTTTCTGGCCTTGGCGCATCGGCAGAGAAGCAAACGTGTTTGAACTGGAAAAGTTTACTTACAGAGAAGTCACCGATGCAATATCCCAAAATGACCCCGCCAGATTCAAATTTACCATCGAAACCGACCCAGCCTACGGCAAGTACCACTGGACGGGGCACCGCAACTGCAAAGTCTCTCTTGCCCCAGCCGAAGCCATCAAATTTGGCAATGTTTGCCCTGTTTGCCGCAGAAAACTCACCAAAGGTGTTGAGCAACGTGTGGAGGAACTCGCTGACCGATCAGCAGACTACAAGCGCATTGGGTCACCGAGCTTTATGCGTTTACTTCCCCTCTCAGAAATCATCGCGGCGGTCATAGGAACTGACTCACCTGCTATACAGGCAGTTTGGAAAAACTATAATTCACTTGTCGGAAAGTTTGGAGATGAATACAAGGTGCTTATTGACGCATCGTTGGATGAAATGGCTTCTGTAGTGGATGCACCTATTGCACAGGCTATTGTAAAAGTTCGGGATGGAACTGCTAAAGTGACGCCTGGATATGACGGTGTGTATGGCCAGTTAGTGCTGGGTGTTAATGCACCTACAGTGAAAGTTAAGGCTCTGGTTCCTCGAGTCCAACAACGAAGTATGAGCGACTTCTGGTGAAGTAATCAAGCAAATTGTTTAATTGCAGCAACAAATCTATCCTCAATAGGACGATATATTTGAAAGACCTTCTCACAAAAATCAATAACAGCGCCACTCAAAAATTCGGGGCACAATACGCTGAAGCAAGAGCACAAAATCTTACAAAAACAATGCTGACGCTAAAAGAGGAACGAGTCGAAGCAGCCAAACAAGGTATCGAAAACGGTGTAGCCCTCCGTGTCCTCGTTAATGGTGCATGGGGCTTTGCCTCAGTGGGTACGCTTGACCCAGTTATATTGGAGAGTGCAGTGTTAGATGCCTGCAAAATGGCCAGGCTTGCCAGTACACGCCTAAAAAAACCGATCAAACTGGTAGCAACCAAAGTTGTAGAAGACTGCGTGGTTTCTAAACCGAAAAAGAATCCTTCAGAAATCTCGATGGAAGAAAAAATCAAAACCGCCTTGATCGTAAATAAGACAAGCTTGGGCTTTGATAACCGAATCAAGAGTTGTGGGGTCGATTATATGGATTTGATTGGAAATAGCTTCTTTGTGAACAGTGAGGGCACTAGCATAGAACAACAAAAACTATACGTTTGGGCACGATTGACTGCTTCTGCTGAAAGCAACGGTGTTTTCACTTTTAGCCGTGAAGAGATTGGCTCAACGGCGGGTTATGAAGTCTTTGATTCGCAAACCCCTGAAATTTTAGGGGAAAAAGTAGCCAAACGTGCCATCGAACAGATTGATGCGAAATCGCCTAAAGGCGGCAAGTTCCCAGTGGTTTTAGGTCCAAACGTAGTGGGAGTGTTTGTCCATGAGGCCTTTGGGCATTTAGCTGAAGCGGATTTGGCTCTTTCTGGAGGCTTGTTAGCTAATAACATGGGTAAAAAAATCGGCTCTGATTTAGTGACTTTTTATGACGACGGGACACTTGAGGGATCATTTGGTGCTTTTAAATATGATGATGAAGGAGTGAAGAGCCACAAGACGCTTTTGATAAAAGACGGAGTGGTATCGGGTTTGATGCATAACCGTGAAACCGCCCAGAAATTCAATGTAGAACCCACGGGTAACGCTCGAGCTGAAGACTTTCGAGTGGAACCAATTATCCGTATGCGGTGCACATACATGGCGCCCAGAGATCAAACTTTCGAAGAACTATTGGGAGGCGTTAAGTCAGGCTACTACTTCAAGAGTTTTCGTGGTGGACAAGCAAGCCTTGACGGTACGTTCCAAGTGGGAATTCAAGAAGGCTATGAAATAATCAAAGGCGAAATCGGGGCTCCAGTTCGCAATGCGTCCATAAGCGGCAATACACTAGAAACGCTCCATAAAGTAAACGGTGTCGGAAAGGATTTCTCCTTGGATCCCGGTCGATGTGGGAAGGGTCAGACAGCTTTTATCTGCGATGGTGGTCCGCATATAAGATTAAGCGAGGTAGTTGTCGGTGGCTGTGCTTGAAAAAAACTCCATGATAAACTTGGCCGAGAACGCCATTAAAATAGCGTTAAAGCTAGGCGCAATGGAAGCGGAAGCTTACGTCTACGAAGGTCAAGCGACAAACGTAGGAATTGAACTTGGACAAATCAGCAAGACCAACCGTATAATAGATCGAGGCTTAGGAATAAAAGTAACAACAAACAAATCAATCGGTTTTGCCTACACAAACATCATTGACGATCAAAAAGCAGTCGAAAACATAGCGACACAGGCATTAAGTGCTGCCAAAGCAAGTAAACCAGACCCTGACTGGAAAGGTCTTCCTCAAAAAAAGCAGTACTCGGCAACCAAAGGAACTTTTGATCATAAAATCGTTGAATTAGATCCAGAAGAATTAGTTAAAGTCGCCTCAACAATGCTGGATTCAGCAAGGGAAGTTGACAAATGTGTCTTTCCAATAGAAGGAGGTGTCGGAAACGGATATGTCTCCAACGCCATAGCCAACTCAAATGGCATCTCAGAATTCGACAAAGGCACAATAGTCGACTGCAGTTTAGCTGCTTTAGCAAAAGAAGGTCACTCTGTTACACCAGTCTGCTTTGAATTCAACGCCTCAAGAACCTACAATCTTGACCCCAAGTGGGTTGGTAGCGAAGCTGCGAAATTGGCTTTTGATGCCCTAAAACCCAAATCAGTGGAAACCAAAACAACCAAAGTTATTCTGACGCAATTTGCGTTACAGGACCTTCTTGCATACACACTCATAGGGGCAATCAAGGCCGATAGTGTGCAGCGTAATCAGTCTCCATTTAAAGATAAAATTGGTGAACAAGTAGCGTCTGAGAATTTAACAGTCTGTGACGACGGTTTATACCCCAGTGGACTTCGCACTGCATTGTTTGATGGGGAAGGCATTCCACACCAAAAAACCCTTGTAATCGAAAATGGGATTCTTCGTAATTTCCTCTACGATAACTATTCAGCCAAAAAAGATTCTAAAGAAAGCACAGGGAATGCTTCAAGAGCAGGCTATCTCTCCACGTCTAGCATTGACACCACAAACTTCCATATAATGCCCCAAAAGAATACCCCCGAGCAGATGCTAAAGGAAGTCGAAGAAGGCTTAATCGTATATTATCTGCAAGGAGCACATAGTAGCAATCCCGTGAGCGGAGAGTTCTCAGTAGTAGCAACACTGGCTTGGAAAATCAAAAATGGCGAAATCGTATATCCCTGCAAAGGCGCTATGTTAGCAGGCAACATATTCGATTTGCTCAAGAACATAAGTGCTGTAGGTAGTAACGAGCGGCAGATGGGCTCTCTAATTGCACCTTGGGTTCAAGTAGAAAATGTTAAGGTTATCGGGAAGTAGCCTTTCTATCTCTCAAGCCCAGAAGCTCTTTGAGTATTCGCCTAAAACGCCCTCATAAATTTTCTTTGTTTGCTGAGCTATCTTTTCCCAATCAAACTTTTCTTGTATACGCTTGTAGGCGTTTTCTCGCAAGTGATTAGCGTAATCTTCGTTTTGGAGTACCTTTGTTATGCCCCAAGCCAGTGAATCAGGATTATTAACGTAAACTTTAACGCCTGTGATATCATGTTCAATTATTTCCGATAAGCCACCAGTGTCTGAAGCTACTACAGGGCTTTTTGCAGCCATAGCCTCCAACGCTACGATGCCGAAGGGCTCAAAGAGTGATGGCACAACTGACACATCAGCGCATTTCTGGAGTCTGACCAAGGTTGCTTCATCCATGAAGCCTTGAAAGAGGACCTTATGCTCTAAACCCATGCTTCGTACAATATTTAGGAGTTGCTCTTTCATGTAGCCGCTGCCTACGATTATGAATTTCGCGTTGACATTGCTTAATATCTTTGGTACCGCGTTAATTAGGACATGAATGCCTTTCTCGTAAACTAGTCGTCCTACGTAGAGAACTATCTTTTCTTCAGGCAAAGCAAATTTGCTGCGGAAGTCTAAACGATTAGGGTCAACTCCGTTGTAGGAGTGGGTGTTTACACCGTTTGGTACCATGACCATTTTATCGTTGGGTAAACCAAAAACGTATTTGACATGGGCTACCATGTAGTCGCTGCAGCAGATTACTTTCCACGCTTCATACGTGAGCCAAGCCTCGGTTTCATGTATCATTTTCTCGGCTGTAGTGTGTAATCCGTTGCGTCTGCCCATCTCCGTCGAATGCATTGTAACCAGGAGAGGCTTTCGGAATATATGTTTTAACCCGATGCCCGCATCAGCTACCAGCCAATCGTGAGCATGAATAACATCAATTTTTCTGGATATTTTCTTCATTAAAGCAGCAGTTTCTTTCTGCATGTTCATGTTCATGAGGTAAACCCACGTGGAAAAATCAGGTGATGGATTCTTATAGGAATCAATGCGATAAACCTCCACGCCGTCTATAACCTCATGTGCCGGTGAGCCAGGGAAATCGCAGGTTATTACGTAAACTTTAACGTCTTGTTTGGCTAAGTGTTTGGATAAGAAGTAAATGTGAGGTGAGATGCCCCCGATAACTCGGGGGGGATACTCCCAGCTTAACATCATAACAGTTAGTTTGTTTTTCAAATCTTAGCCTCCGAAATGCCGCTGTAAACTTTTAGTGTGTCTGCTATCCACGAGTCAGAGTTTGCTGGGATGACTGCAATTTTTTCAGGGGGCACCTTGTAAATTCGGGTGACTTCGTCTTTCATCCACTGGGATTTCACACTTACCCTCTCGGCTTCGTAGAATCCGAGCCACTCGATACTTTTGATAGCTAAGTTATAGGATGAATTCGCCGTTGGCGAACGGTGATCTTCTAAACTTTCAACTGAATAAACGAAAGGAATACCTAAGCCGATTTTTAATGTGACTGCGGCCGGGATAAAATGCCAGTCAAAAACATCAATGAGGTCAATCTTTTTGCCCGATGAATAGTAGGTGTTGGCTGCTGCACGTTCAATCTCTTGATTTAGAGTCAACACCCATGTTAAGACACCGATGTGGGTTTTGACTGGGTTCGCTACTCGTGTTGCTTTTACGCCGCTGGGCTCTTGGGTTTCGCCAGTGGCGAATTCGTCATAAGTTACAACGTTTACGTCCACTTTTCTAGTTACCAGTTGAGTAGCTAGAGCTTTAACGTACTCAGAGAGTTGACCTACTACCCGGGGCGGATACTCCCAAGACAAAATGATAATACGCATGGGGCTCTCCACTACGTAAAAAGTGAGCAGACTTTGATTATTCCTCTTCCATTAAGGTAGTATCGTTTCTTGCCTTCATTGTCGATGAAGCTTTCAGCAAATCCTTCAGTTTTATATTGGTCTAGGATGCCTTCAATTTCATTGGTATCCTTTTGTAGCAGCCGCGCCACTTCCTCGCCCCGCCTCGCCAAATCAGCTGCGGTAGCACATAGATTATGGAGAGTCTGCAAGACCTTGTCTGGAAATGGAAGTTCTTCTCGCATATTCTTCACCCGTGTGTCATCAAGTAGTACCGCAATTCATCTTATAAACGCATGTGAGTGTTCATTTGCTAGGAGAGCTGCATAACATCTTGCACTTGGCTACTCTGATTAGCAAAGCGTTTCTTTGCAGCGGTCATCAGGGCTTCTCTGAGGTTTTTCCCTTTCTGTCCTGTTTCCTTGATTTTTTTAATTTCTGATGCCAGCTTTTGGTCTTTTAAGGATCCTTTCATCCAGCTTTCGAAATCACAATTGCCAATATGATACTCCAGTGATTTGATGTCCACTTTTTTTAACGCTTTAATGAAGCCTTTTAGACTCCAAGCCATCGTTCCAGTGTAGTAGCTTTCCCCAGTTCCTGTGTAGAATAAGAAGGGCTCATTTGCAGTTAAGATTGCAAGCCTTAGTCTAGCCTCAAAATCGTTTATCAGCGTTTGTGCAGCTACGAAAGCATCCATGGGTGATTCATATGGGCTAAAGTAGGAATGCACTTCTCCAGGTCCGCCGCCTGCCGTGAACATGTAGTACAGATGGTCGCTGATTTGGAAATCCCGCCACAGTCGTAGGAACTCGTCATCCTCAGCTTCTTTGATTAACGGCTCAAGTCTGCGTAAGGTCGTGTAGTAAGCCCACTGCATAACGTTGCCAAGCCACCCTGACTGGTCTCGTTGGATGTCAGCCCAGGAAACAGTTCCCTTCGATTCAGGCACGTCAATTTCACCTGCGGGTGTATGTTTGTCTAAAACTTCTGAGGGCGTAACCATCTGTAGATGGTCGAACTTGAGTATCTCGTCGGGGAGGTGCTGGAGGAAACTATGAATTCCGGTTTCTGGCCAATGGTGCTCTCCAAATGTTTCGTAGTCTGGAAAAATGTTAATGCATTCACCTTTAGTTGTGGCTAACCATCCTGCATATTTATCTGCTGTAAGAGGCCACTCAGGCCACCATCGTGCTGAAAAACGGAAGCCAACGTCGTCGGTTAGCTTATAATTGCGGAGTAAAACGCGAATCTTCTTGGCTCCCTTTGGACTGTAAATGAAATTAGAGGACTTTTCTCCCAATATCTTCTCTACGCCCTCAGTGTAGATTCCTCTGTAACCCATACTCTCGACAGTTTTGGCGATAGTATTATTGTAGAGTAATTCGGTGTTTTCAAAAATAGTCGGCGTGTAGCCTAACAGGTCTTTGACCGTTTGTTTGTGTAGTTTAGCTTGGGCGATGAATTCTTCTTTTTCAGGGTATAGACTGGAGATTGAGTGGTAATATGTTTGGTTTAGAAATTCTACGCATCTTGTACTTGCGAGTTGATGAAAACTTTCAAGAAGGTCCTTGTCAAACATTTCGCACTGTTCGAGGAAGACGCCTGAAACACTGAAGGAGAATTTAACTTGTTTGTTGCTACGTTTGTGCTTGTCTATGGTGTCTAGAATTATTTGGTTTGAAGGAAAATAGCATTTGCGAGCGGCACGCTTGAATATTTCGCGGTCAACTTCATTGTCAAAGTAGTAATCAAAGAGTTCTTTCTTTGTAAGGCGTCGAAAGACTTTTCCTTCCCAGAATAATTTACGCCTGAGTCTATGTGGCTGGTGTACTTCGAAAACAAACACAATGTCCGTCATAATAGATCAACCTAATACTTAGTATTTGATAGGGCGGTTATTTCTAATTTGCCGTCAAAATCTTCCTTGGGTTCCAAAGCTTAAGTCTTTTTTTGGAAATGTGAGAGGAAAGAAAACTGAAAAAGTTCAGTTACCTTCTTGTCAATCTAACTTGCCACCTGTTTGTGTCTATCAGTTCTATCACATCAGTTTTCTCTATTACGTTGCCAGTGTAAGGGTTAGTGAATTTGTGAGTTCGTTCAAGCTCAACTAGCATGCCTGTTTCTCGATCAAAATAGATATCTCCTTGTTCATCTGTCTGGCTCCAGCGGGCATGAGTTAGCTCCCTTTTACCATCTAAATAAGCTCTGTTCACTGTGTTATTTAGTGTTATTTTGGCTGTTGGGATTTTGTCACCTGGATTAAGGTTGGCTGCGCAGACTGGGACGCCTTTTTCGGATATTTTAAAATGTTCTTGATTTTGGGGGTTTACGTCTATTTCGAAATCAAATTGGTATTCACTATCGTTTTTGAAATATAGCGTATAGGTTTGCCTTATAGTTGAACCCATGACTGCAGTTATTTTGATTTGGGTGCAATCAGTATTGTTCTTTTCGAATTCTGGAATTATAATTGCAGTGTTTGGGATATTGGAAGTGTAGATTCCATACATTTCATAGGTGAAGTAATCTCCTTCGACCACTCCTGGGGTAAAGGTTCTTAAAGATGCGGCGTTTACGCTCGTAAGTAGCAGTATAAGGATTGGAAGAGATAATAATCGAATTTTGTTCATTTGTTCGCCTCTTTTTTTATCTTATTACTTGTTGACTAAGAAAGGGGATTATTTGGTTAGGAGTTCATTTGGCTATGGCGCTGGATTGACTATGAACTTCTGGATTCTGCTGTTTGAGGTGTCAGCTATATAGATATAACCGTCTTCATCGACCACTACACCTTTGGGTGTGTTGAATTGACCATCCTCTGTTCCCTTAACGCCCCATGTCCCAATGAAGTCACCGTTCGCTGAGAATTTTTGTATGCGGCAATTCCAGTAGTCAGCGACATACACATTTCCTTCGCTGTCTACGAAGACACCTTTCGTGGTGCTTAATTGCCCGTTGCCTGTCCCGCCGTTCCCCCATTGTGTAATGAAGGTTCCATCGATAGTGAACTTTACAATTCGGTGGTTATAGTAGTCGCCGACGTAAACGTTCCCTTGAGCGTCCAAGTCTATTCCATGCGGATACTTAAGTTGCCCCTCATCAGAACCGTGAGTTCCCCAAGTGCAAATGAAATCACCTGTGTTGGTGAATTTTTGTATGCGACTGTTCCCAGCGTCAGCAACATAGATGTTGCCTTCCTCATCGACTTCTACATCGTAAGGCCAAAGGAATTGCCCCTCACCTGAACCCCTGCTACCAAAAGCAATTAGAAAACTTCCGTCTGAACTGAATTTTTGTATGCGGTTATTACATGTATCAGCAACGTAAATGTTATCATAATTATCAATGGCTAAGCCCATGCTAAAATTCAATTGACCATTGCCACTGCCATGAGTGCCCCATGTTGAGACAAACTTGCCGTCTGTTGTGAATTTTTGGACTCGATGATTGTAAGTGTCGCTTATAAAGAGTGTGCTTTCTGATTTATCTAGTATTATGTCGTATGGGTGGTCGAACTCTCCGTTGCCTGTTCCTTGGTTGCCCCATTTACTTACAAACTGGTAGGTTTCTGTTTGTGCAGATGTGGCCGCCACTGTTAGAAATAATGCTATGATGAGAGCAAGACCCAGCAGTTCAAAGCGGTGTGACGAAATTGATCTGAATCTTAGAGGTTGTGCTTTCTTGGCAAATTTTATTTTTAAGTATTCCATCAAACGATTCCTCACTAATATTTTTCATGAAATTAAGAGTTGATAAAAGTCTTCTTGTAAGGAAATCTTGACAAAAATTGGTCTAACTTTGTTGACTAAGCTACTTTTTTAGTCAAGATTTCTGGACTAATCCCCAAAGTTTTAATCGTGATCTTGTATAATATGAGAGGTTGAGATAGCGTGCCTGAAGGTAAAGAAGAAATCTACTCAATCATGTTTAGTTCACTCAAACATCCAGCCCGAAGAAAGATACTTCGTGTTCTCGAAAACAAACCTTTGGCTTTTTCTGAGATGCTTGAGTTGCTTGGTATTTCAAGTTCCAACTTAACTTATCATTTAGAAAACCTTGGAGAACTAGTTTCAAAAGATGAAAACGGTGTCTATCGGCTATCAACATTTGGGCATGCCTCAGTTAGCACCATGAAGATAGTTGAGGAAGCACCGCCTGTTCAATCGAAAAAAGGTAATCCCACAATTCGAAGACTACGATTAATCACAGGGGCCCTGCTTATTGGCTTAATTATCCTTGCAAGTATAGCAGTAATACAGCTTGGTGCGGTAAACCAGGTTAAGGGTCAACTTGACAGTTTGCAATCTGACTATGATCAATTACTATCTTGGACTAGCACAACGAACCAAGCGATTGACTTTCTCCAAAATGTTGTTCAATTGGATACGTCAAAATATCAGGCAACTCTACTAAGCAGAGACGTGAAAATTCGACACGATTTAGGTGGAATAACTGAGGAGGAAATGTTTTACTCTCTTACTGGGACAGATAATACAGGAGCCACAAGTAAATTAAACATATACTTTAGGTTCCGAGACTGTAACTTTTCGCGGTACACGCTTACAGTCAGTGCTGGCTCGCCAATTTACGCTCAAGCACAATCTCCATTCATGTTAGATGCAGCAAAAAACGTTGTTGACAGGCTCCAAAACTATGAAAGTGCTACTCAGCTAGCCGATATGAGCCGCCTTATGTCACTGGTAAGCACCTCAGACAGCATAGAAATCAAAGAAGGAAACATCAAACTCAATGCTACTATTTCTGGAAATGATGGAGAAGTTCTAATGCAGTACACGGAAAATGGTGTCGACTTTTCGGTCAAAAGTTTAGAACTTGTCTTTAAAAATGGTATACTCATTGATATGATTGATGGCTGGAACCTATTCAATATTGGAACTTCTCATGTTGCTGTTTCAAGTGAACGAGCCATATCATTAGCTAAGAACGCTCTAAGCGGTTATCAATGGGCAGACAACGGCGTCGTCGTTACAAGCTTCCAATATAACCCTGAACCAGCCTCTGTAATCTTCCATCCAAATACTAAAAGTGACTTAACTCTATACCCGCAGTGGATCGTAACCTTCTATCTTGATAAAGTCTATGCAGGTGGTGCGTACATGATTTCAGTGTCTATCTGGGCGGATACTGGTGAAGTGGCGTCGGTTACTCCACGCGATAGTCCAATAACCTTTAGCACTTAACCTGACTCTTTCTTCTTTTGTGTGTAAGGGAAGCGCGGCGCTGTTGTGGAGTCGCGTATTTCTGTTTGTTAGCTTCTTGACTATTTAACTAGGTTTAGCCTTCATTGAACCCTTATAAGAGGGCATAAAATCGTGACAGCAGGTAGTTCCAAAGTTGCTACTAACCTAAGAAGTATGGCACAAGTCTTATATGAAAAGTCGTTAACTACAATGACATGGCCCCCAAACAACGTAAGAAACACTTAACTCCTGCGCAGAAAAAGCAAAAATCTAACAAGACAACTTGGATAGCAATAGGTGCGATAGCAATTGTAGTCATAATTTTCGGCATATTAGCTGGATCAGGGCTCCTCGGCAATAAAAATGGAAGTACAACTAACCCAACCGCCACGCCAGCGCCGATCTCTCCGACCAAAGTTTTGCTTGAAACCTCAGCTGGCAACATAACTATTGACTTAAGAACAGATAAGCCCATAACATCTGGCAACTTCATTAACCTTGTCCAACAGGGGAAATATGATGGTTCAACTTTCCATCGAACGATTTCAGGCTTCATGATTCAAGGTGGAAAAGTTAGCGGAACAGTTGCAGCAATACAAGACGAGATTGGGAGCAACAACCGGAATACAAACTATACGATCGCCATGGCAAAAACCAGCCAACCTAACTCTGCTACAAGCGAATTTTTCATAAATGTAGAAGACAACGGATTGAAATATGCGCCTAACTTTGACTCAACATATACTGTGTTCGGTACAGTAATAGAAGGCAAAAATGTTGTGGATGCAATCGCAAATGCCCCAGCAACAGAAAATCCCTACATGCCCGATGAGATAAGCGTTCCAGTTAATCCTGTTACTATTATAAGAGCAACGATTGTACCTTAGCTCAACGATAAACTTCTTTTAGTTTCTTTAATTTCTAAAATAGCTAATTAGAAATTGAGGTCTTGTTTTACAATATACATAATAATTATCGCTCTAACTGTTATGTGGGCATAAAAAATGGAAGGACAAAAAACAAACCAACCAACAAATCAAGTTTCAGATGAATACACCAACGGCATAAAAATCTTGTTTCAAACAAGCATGGGTGACATAACTCTTCAACTCCGAAACGATATGCCGATTACCACTAGCAACTTCAAAAATCTTGTTCAGCAAGGAAAATACAACGGCACAATCTTCCACAGAGTTATCGCTGGCTTCATGGTCCAAGGTGGCGATCCAACAGGAACCGGTTATGGAGACTCATCAATACCATGCATAAAAGATGAATTCACGGGCAAAAACCACAACGACAGAGGGACCATCGCTATGGCAAATGCAGGTTCAAACACCGGCAGTAGCCAATTCTTCATAAACGTAGTCGACAATAACTACTTAGACAATAAGCATCCCCAATTCGGAAAAGTTCTTTCTGGAATGGATGTAGTGGATGCAATCACTAAGGTTAGAACGAGCATGGAGGACAAACCTTTGAAAAACGTGACGATAAATAACGCGTCAATTTTACCTTAAACAAAAAATAGGAAAAAGCTATTTTACTTTTTATTTTCTTCTTTAGGCTTAGAACCAATCTCCACCGCTTGAATGCTTATTTGGTACTTTTTGCCGCCAACAACCATTTTGCCGGTTCCGAAGTATCCTCTACTGCCTGTTTTGAAGTCTTTCTTATCCATAATAAAATTTTGTTTATCGCCGTTCAACTGGATAGTTGCCATGTTTGGTTGATCACTCATTAAAGCGTCACCTTCATCTTGAGTATTATTCGTTGTGCCTTTTCACCCTTTCGCTCCAACAGCAATAGCGTTTAGGTAGTTTTCTCTGTTTTTCTTACGTTTGCCTGTATAGTCTAAATCAGTTACAAGCAGAATAATGAACCTCAATGTCGAATCGTCATTCTATTGTTTGATTCCAATAGAAAACTCGACTGTAACCAGACAAAAGTGGCGCGATGACTTCTGGCTCGTCATAAAGGATGTCGAATTTAGCTCCGTATCGACTTGTGAGTGTTTGCACGTCATTGTAGATTTTTGCAGATAAGCTGTCGCTGGAGAATAATCCCCAGATTCGGTCGTCGGCACTTCGAAAGCCAAACCCATAATCTTTTGGTATCACATATGATGCTTCTGGTTGGTTATCGCCGAAGCAGT
>JAXDAO010000040.1:0-4180 GCA_034679745.1 Bathyarchaeia archaeon | reverse complement strand
CATAGATAGTTGTTCTTTGTTTCTTCTGAAAAAGTGAAAGATGCCTAATTTGTTTGATCCTATGCCTATGACTCATATTTGCTACATAAAGCGATATAAGCACAAAAACAAATAATCACACGCATTCGAGGCAGCCACGATGGGTAGCGTAAAAGACCTCCAAGTAATCCACAAACCAACTTCCTCCACTATGGGAACCGGTAGATTCCTCTTTTCTGACCGCTACTCCGTTTTTGACTGGGGAGAAATGCCTGATCACATCGAAGGCAAAGGCGCTGCACTCTGCCTTATGGGTGCTTACTGTTTTGAACAACTTGAAAAGCTCGGTGTACAAACACATTATCGTGGCTTAGTCGATGGAACTGGCAAAGTCGTTAAGGTTGAAGAATTAAAAGATCCTTCTAGTAAGATGGAAGTTGCGTTGGTTAACGTTTACAGGCCAAAAACAAGCATAGTCAACAGGAAAATTATGCATGACTACAGTCAATATACTTCAGAACTTAATAACTGCTTAATCCCGCTCGAAATTATCTACCGCAACGGCTTACCTGAAGGATCATCAGTCTTCAAACGGTTGCAGCAAGGGAAAGTAACTCTAAAAGACCTCGGCTTAGATCAAATGCCAAAACCCGGCGAAACACTATCTAACCCCATATTTGACGTAAGCACAAAACTCGAAGAAACCGACCGCTACGTCACTTGGGCAGAAGCCCAGAAAATCGCTGGATTAAGCGAAAAAGAACTAGCCGATGTCAAAGCTGTTTTGTTGAAGGCAGATGAAAACATCACCAAAGCCGCATCGAATGCTAATCTAAAGAATGAGGATGGAAAAATCGAGTTAGCGTTTAATGAAAAAAGAGAACTCATGATCGTCGATGTTCTGGGTACTCTGGATGAATGTCGCTTCACATTCAATGGAGTGCACGTGAGTAAAGAAGTCGCAAGACAATTCTACAACAAAACCAGCTGGTACAACGATCTAGAGCAAGCAAAGAAAGAAGCAGAAGCAAACGGAATCCAAAACTGGAAAGCACTCTGCAAGTCAACCCCTCCTAAACTTGACCCCAAACTTAAAACAGTTATCAGTCAAATGTACATGGCTGTGGCAAACGAGATGACGAACAAAAAACTGTTCAATACTCCCAAACTTGCCAAAGTTATTGAAGATTATAAGGAATTAATAGGTGAAAAAACATGAACATGCAAGACAAAATCAAACAAGTCTTAATGGATTATAATCCCGACAAAGTCCATATAGGCGTATTGGGCTCCCACTCAGCGCTCGAAATAGCATCAGGCGCAAAACAAGAAGGCTTCAAAACCGTCGTCGTCTGCCAGAACGGAAGAGAAAAAACATACGCCCGTTACTATCGAAACGTATTCGATAAGTTCATTTTCCTAGACAAATTCTCAGAGATCACCAACAAAGAAACAGTAGAGGAACTAACTAAACTAAACACAATCTTTGTCCCAAACCGGAGCTTCAGCGTTTATGCAGGATACGAACCAATTGAGCAGAAATTTACCGTACCCCTCATGGGTAATCGTTACCTTTTAAAAACTGAGGAACGCACTGCACCCAAAAACCAGCTCTGGCTGTTAAAAGAAGCAGGCATACAACTCCCAAGAGCTCTTAAATCACCCAAAGACATCAACTGTCCAGTAATTGTGAAAGTAGCTGAGAAGGGGCGAACAATTGAGCGTGCGTTTTTCTATGCTTCAACTCCTGAAGAGTATGAGCGAGAAGCCGAGAAACGCATCAAAGCAGGAATAATCACCCGTGAAGCCCTTGAGGAATCAGTTATCGAAGAGTACGTGTTGGGTGCCAAATTTAATGCCAACTACTTCTATTCTCCATTGTCAGACGATATTGACTTGCTTGGTTTTGACAGGCGAATTCAAACCGACTTGGATGGCGTGCTTGATTTGCCTGCTCGGGAGCAACTTGAACTCAATGTTGCCACTCAAAACATCGAAATTGGGCATATGGGCGCAACAATGAGAGAGAGTCAACTCGAAAAAGTGTTCGAAGCCGCAGAAAGATGGGTACAGGTTTGCAGAAAAGAGTTCCCCCCCGGAATGATCGGTCTCTTTGCTTTGCAGGGTGCAATCACTAAAGATCTGCAGTTCAAAATATTCGATGTTAGCCCACGCGTTCCAGGTTGCCCGTGCGTTGAGCCAACTTCGCCCTACATGAAATACAAATATGGTGTAGAAGTAGGTCCAGGCAAACGGGTTGCGATGGAAATCAAACGTGCTATACGCAAACATAGACTTGCAGAAGTGGTAACATGATCGACAGCCAAGCAATAGGCAAAATCATCGAAAAATACGACTCAAAGAAGCTTGCCATAGGCACATTGGGCTCTCACAGTTCACTTAACATTTTCAAGGGCGCTAAAGAAGAAGGCTTCCGCACAGTCTGCATATGCAAAGAAAAAGACGCCATCATGTACAAGAAGTACCCTCTTGTTGACGAGTTAATTATCGTTAAAGACTTCACAGAACTCCTAAACGAAGAACTCCAAGAGCGCCTCAGAAAGCTAAACGTAGTTTTAATCCCACATGGCTCTTTTACCGCTTACTTGAGTACCGAAGAGTTGACAGATAACCTCAACGTTCCGATGATGGGAAACCGAAAACTACTGCACTGGGAAGCAAACCGAAAATCCCAAGAAGAATGGCTACGCCAGGCAGGACTAAGATTGCCCGCCACGTTTGAGTCAGCAGATGACATCGACCGCTTGATCATAGCTAAACTACAGGGTGCCAAAGGCGGACGAGGTTATTTCCTTGCTAACTCACCAAAAGGATTCTACAAAAAAGCGGACGAAATGATTAAACGCGGTTTACTCACCAAAAAAGACATAGAGAATGTGCACCTCCAAGAGTACGCATTAGGTGTAAACGTTTACCCAAGCTACTTTAGCTCAATCATAAACCACGACGTTGAGCTTTTAGCAATGGACAGGAGATACGAATCAGCAGTTGATTCCATCGGCAAAATTCCTGCACAGGAACAACTTGAAATCGACATTATACCAACATACACCGTGATTGGCAACTTCCCAATAGTTCTACGAGAATCACTACTGCCTGAAATAATGCGCATGGGCGAAAACGTGCACAAAAAAGCTGCGGAACTAGCACCACCCGGCATCATCGGTCCCTTCTGTCTCGAAACAGTAATCACTGATGAAGCAAAAATCTTCACATTCGAAATCAGCGCCCGGATCGTCGCAGGCACTAACGTTGGCATTGGCACATCACCATACGCTTATCTACGATATGGCGAGAACATGTACATGGGCAGACGCATCGCAATGGAACTTAAAGAAGCAGTAAAACAAAAAAGGATAGCCGAAGTCATAGCCTAACTATTCGAGACATAGCCTCTCTAAATCTTCAAAGTTTGCTCGGTTTCTTTCTTTTCTATACTTTCTAAGTGCTGCAACCAAGTGTGCTTTGTTTCTCGGTCCAAGAATTTGAGCTATTGCTTTGCATACATCGCTATTACCTTGAAAGAGAAACTGGCAAACTGACGTTACGTTTGATGCATTCCGTTTTGTGCTAGCTGTTTCAAAGTCCACAATGAATGGTTTGTCTGATTTATCTACAAGTAAATGTTTTGGAGCTTTGCTGAGTTCACCGTGGTCTAGTCCAATTTCATCTAGGCGATAGCATTGCTCAAGTATCTCGGTTAAAATTATTCGTACAATCGCTTTTTCATTGTGTGTTTGAAGCCAAGCCTCAAGCAAGTCCCCCTCAATTAGCTGCATCAAAAGAAAATGCTTGCTAACCGCCAAAAATTTTGGACCTACCTCAACGCTGTTTGCTTTGCTCAGCAGTTCTGCTTCGTGCTCTAAACTTTCTCTGTCAGAATCAACTCGTTGCATCTTTAAAGCATACTTTTTTCCATGCACCAATGCCGCTACAACTATACCGACGTACCCTTTGCCTATAACGCGCAGAGTAAAAGCTGAGGATCTTCCACTGAACTCTACCGATTCAACGCCGAGTTTATCGAGTTCATTAATACGCTCCCTGATCTCAGCTCGGTTTGCTCTCGGGTAGCAAACAACTGAGGCATAAGGCTCCTCTTGTAGCTGATCTATGGCTATGATTGCCTGCTTGTACATGACTTTCGCTGGAAACATTAACTTAATAAGAAAAAGCCTTT
>JAXDAO010000039.1:0-2883 GCA_034679745.1 Bathyarchaeia archaeon | reverse complement strand
GGAAATGCGTCAGAGCCTGTCCTCAAAAAGCACTTCAATTGCAGTCTGAATTCATTGATCTAGAAGACAGGATTGTGGCTGCTGTAACTGAAGAGCACCGCAAGAAAATAAAGTACACTTGTTCCAGATGTAGACCTGAAACTAATGGAACACCCTGCATTTTGGCGTGCGAATTAAAGGCAATAACTAGCGTCTGGAATTTTCGATAGCTCTAAAGATTAAAGAATAAGAAAAAAGGTGCAGAAACTATTGTTGTCTGCGTCTTATGAGAAAAATTGCTAGTGCGCCAACGATTACTATTACTACTACTGAGATTGCAACTATTGTCCATGTTCCGAGTCCAGTTTCAGTTGGTACTGGAGTAGGTGTTGGTGTGGCGGTTGGTGTAGCTGTCGGTGTTGCTGTTGGTGTTGGTGTAGGAGGTTGTGTCGGAGTTGGTGTGGAAGTTGCTGTTGGAGCCGGGGAAGGTGTTGGTGTAGCAGTAGGATTAGGTACGTAGATTGTGACGTTTAACATGAAGGGTTCAGTAGCAAAAACCACAGTAGTAATGTTTTGGAGCCTTATGTTCCATAGATATGTTCCGTTTGAAGTGAATTCATGATTAATTGTGTTATAGGTATTCTTTGTAATGGTTGTTTGGTTTGAGCCATATATTGTTCCATTTACGATCAAGTTTGCTGAAAGATAACTGGGGTTACCCACAATTACAGGGATATAAGCAAATGTAACGTTTAGTGAACTACTCGCAACCGTGTTATTTTCTGGAGAATATAATGCAACTGCTATCGATTCAAGCTCTTGGGCTTGAGCTTCCATATTTGTGGTAAAGGAAACAAAGCACCCGCTTATCAGTAAGGCTAACACAAGACTTATTATCTGTGTTTTATTTGGTTTCATGATGCGTAAATCTACACACTTGCTATTTATAATTTTCTTAGTTCAATTTTTAGACAAACAAAATCAGAAGATGCAAGTAGAAAACAAGGTTATAGAAATTGTCGGTCTTTTCTTTTTGAAACGTCAATTCAATAGAGTATACACTCAATTGAGGTTAGATTGTAAGTGAATATACCTACTGATATATCCGAGTTGCAATCTGGAAGTGAAATATTTACCTATTTCAATCTATAGTAGAAGCTTTTAGGCACAAATAACATATCCAAATAGAGGCATTGACTTGAAGCGCCTATATCCAGATCAGCCAATCGTAGGCATCGGTGTTATCATAGTACATGAGGAGAAAATTGTTCTCATAAAGCGGAGCAACGAACCTGCGAGGGGGAAATGGACTATTCCAGGCGGTTTAGTTGACCTCGGCGAGCCCATGGAGAATGCAGTTATCAGGGAAGCCTTAGAAGAAACATGTTTAGAAGTGGATAATCCACGATTGGTCGATGTTGTAGGGCATGTTGAACATGACCAAGATGGTAAAGTAAGGTATCACTATGTTATTATTGACTATCTTGTCCACATTAGAGGCGGAAATATTTCGGCTGCAAGTGATGCAGCTGAGTTACGATGGGTATCTTTTGATGAAGTCGAAGGTTATGATTTGACTGCTTCATTTAGACTATTTTTTAGAAATAACAGAGAAAAACTAGCAAAGGCTAGTTCATATCTTTGAAGAATAATCGTGTTTCGCCCAATGTTTTGATGTCTAAGGAGCGTACTTTCGCAACTATAGGGAAGTCTCTAACTACTCTGCCGAGTGATAGGCAATAATGGGGCGGTAAGTCACGGGCAATTGAACGGACAGTTTCAGAATCTACTCTCGCGGCGCGACTGACTACGTCGAGGTCGTGTTCGTTGGTGAAGTTGAAGAGGAAAATATTGTCGGCTTGTCTGTAGATTGTTTCCTGTATAGTGTCTGGCTGGTTTGTTATGAATGTAGTGAAAATACCATAGTGCCGCATTCTTGTGACAATGTCGTCCCAGTAGGTCTCGCGCAGATAGAGGTGTGCTTCTTCGGCGAAAAGGAAAACAGCCTTTAGTTTCCAATTTGATAGTAAATCTACAAGTTTGCCCAAGATGTATTCGACTATGATTTGGCGGTCGACATTTGAGGTGTTTTTTAGATTAATAACGAGCGCACCGCCTTGATCCTTCGCTTTGATTAGAGTTTCGTTGAGTAGTTGGGCCTCGCCGATGCAGTCGGTGAAAAATCCTGAGTTAACAAATGAATGGAAACGAGAAGCCAATGCATCACGTACATGTTGGTTGCAGTTTAAATCGCGGATAGCTTCGCCCAATTCTTGCATGTTGAGTTTTCCCCGTTCTTTGAGGCTCTTCCAGAGACGCCTAAACTCACGAGCGGAAGTCCCAGGTAAATGTAGAGCATTAACCAAGATGCCCATCACAGTGTTTAGGTGTAGCTGTTCGAGGGCGACTTTAAAATTCTGTGAAGGCGTTAGTGCGTGAATTTTGTCATAGTAAATGTTTTTTTTGCCGTCGTTTGTCATCCCCAAACTGGAATATTCCCCGTTTAGGTCGAATATCACGACGGTTGCTTTGTAGCCAACTAGGTTAACCATCAAGAGTTTTGAGAGATGTGACTTTCCGCAACCTTTCTTGCCTGTTATTATGTTTAGTGTGCCGTCTATAGACGATGCATCAATTGTTAAGAGCGAGGAATCTTTGGTGACGCCTAAAGTAATCGGTAGCTTACCGTCCAGCTTTGCTAGTTTCATAAGTAGGGGGGTTGAGAGTTTCTTGATTGTAGATTGTGAACGAGAAGGCAGCCAACTGCTACTAGGGCTTAATGTTTCATTTTCAAAGGTCGCTCGAATTTTACAGATAAGTAAGCTGGCATCTTGGATGTAGGTAATGTGGGGTGCAATTTCTAAAGGATCGATGTCGTCTCCTTGTAGGGGTTGACCGCCATCG
>JAXDAO010000038.1:0-6946 GCA_034679745.1 Bathyarchaeia archaeon | reverse complement strand
ATATATTAACCTAAACGGCGAACGCTTAGCCACCCTACGTCCCACAGATGGATTGCTTTCACTTAGCATTAAAGCAGCCCAGTTCATAGTAGATCATGTTCCAGAAGCCAAGTGCTTTGTCACTGTCAAAAACGATGTAACACAATACATAGCCCGAGGAGGAGACGTATTCGCCGTCCATGTAGTCAAGGTCGACGAAGAAATAAGACCCAAGGACGAAGTCATAGCAGTAGATTAAGACGGCAAAGTTTTAGCAGTCGGACGCACCCTGCTCTCAAGCGAAGAAATCAAGGCGTTTAAAACTGGCGTTGCCGTCAAGGTCCGACATGGCAGCCAAGAAAGTTAAGTATATGAAGTTGTAGCGTAGAATACTTGGTGAAAGGTGAATTCATTTGAACAGACGCATGAACCCCCGAGAGCAGAGACGTATGATGCAACGCATGGGTATGAATATGGACAGCGTGCCAGACGTGCAACAAGTCATCATAAGGACCGCAAGCAAGGACATAGTTATAGACGAACCAGAAGTAGCTATTCTGCAGGTTCAAGGCCAAAAAATGTATCAAGTCATCGGTGGTCAAGTTAGTGAGCAAGCACCATCGGCTCGAAGTGCACCTGCTGCAGCGGCTAAACCATTATTCTCCGAAGAAGACGTACAATTGGTAGCGGACCAAACAGGCAGAAGTCTTGAGAAAGCCAAAGAAGCACTTGAAGAATGTGGCGGCGACCTAGCCAAAGCAATCTTACTGCTGCAATCATAATTCTATTCTATTTTTATAGCATGTCTCTTTGTTTTAATCGATAACCAAGACATGATCGTGGGGTATTCAGGCACTCGGAATGTTCAGCGCCTAATATTGGGGACATAGAAAATAGGTAGGGGTTTGGGTATGCAAAAACATAGGTCCGACTATTGCTATTGCGATTTTTGAACTCAATAGGCTATTAAGATAGATGGATTTCTTTAGGCAGGTAGATCTTAAACAACTTTTAGCTAAATGAAAATATGAATGATTTTTTAAATTACACTGGTCTCTTGGATGGTAACTAAACCGTTATCTCCTACAATCAACTTAAGCTCAGGCAATAACGGTTCAAGCTTTTCTTGCATATCAATAACTTCAATGATTAAGGGCATGTTCACAATAACACCTTCGAGATGGAGAGTGGATTTGCCGCGTTTACCAAAACCATTCACACCAGTCCAGACTGTAGCTCCCCCAACTTTAGCTTTCATTAGGCAATCCATAATCAAAGCCTGAAGACGCTTACCCCCCACTTCATCATTCTTTTTAATTCGAATAGTTAGTTGCCACATCTTTTGCCTCAACGAATAAACCTCTCCATCAACACATTGCCCAACGCTCTACCACCGATGATCGCGGCAAGCGATAAGCCCACGTTAGCTATAATATTTAGTGCTAATAGCGTAAAACGGTTGCCCTCAAGTAAATTTGTTGTCTCAAGAGCAAACGATGACATAGTTGTGAACGAGCCGCAAAAGCCCACAGCCATTAACAGTGTGTACTGAGAATCTAAATTCAACGCCACTGATAGGACTGAAAATGAGCCCAGGATAAAGCTGCCCAAAACATTAACACCTAAAACATTAACTGGCAACCCGTAAAAATGCGACTGGGGATTCAACTAATCGATACCGCAGGTACGCGCCAACAACTGCACCTACCGCTAAGAGAGCAAATTCTAACCACTTCAATCGTGCTTACCTCTGCTTTTCAGGTAGGCATTATCAGCACCCTCGCGGTTGCGGTTTTGGCTTCTGCCAAGGCTAATGCCATAGCCCAAGCATTTTACCCCCCGATAAATGTATTAAAACATTGCTTGGCCGCCACACTTTTTTCTACATTTGAGTTATGGGCTAAAAGATCTCTTAGGCTCGCAATCTTGAGATAAGCTAATCCTATATAGGACTACCTGATATTCACAATTGGATCGGAGATGGCGGCAATCAGTTCTGACGTTGCAGTGGTAGGACACTTATCAGTCGACACAATCGTACTACCGACTAGAAAATTGCCTTTTGTAGTTTTAGGCGGACCAGTAACGTATACTTCCTTTATTGCTAAACGCTTAGAGGCGTCTGTTTGTGCAATTTCTAAAGTGGGAGCAAGTTTTCCCCAGGCTTATCTATGGTGGCTAGAGCAAGAGGGCATAAACATCAACGCAGTCACCAGACACCCAGATGAAGCCACAACAGGCTTTGAACTAACATACAGTCAAGATTTCGACAACAGAACCCTCAGACTAAAAGATAAGGGACTGCCACTAACACTCGAAGACTTGCCAAAAGAAATCCAAGCTAAAGCCATCCATTTAGCACCCATCGACAATGAACTTACCTATGAAGTTGCCGAAGAACTCAAAAAACATGCCGAGATCCTATCACTTGACCCTCAAGGGTTGATTAGAAGCTTCGATGAACAAGGAAACGTCTCCAGCAATGGTCAAGTAGACAACAACATCTTTAGCCTAATCAATATCTACAAATCTTCCCAAAACGAAATATTCGCCCTAACAGGCGAAACAGAACTCAAACCCGCAATCAAAGCCATCCACGACATAGGCGTAGAAACAGTAATTGTAACACTGGCTTCCAAAGGCTCCGTGCTCTCCGTCGAAGGCGCCCAATACAACATAGCTGCCTGCCCATCACAAGTTACCGTCGACCCAACGGGTGCAGGAGATGTCTTTATCGGTGCTTTCTTAACAGAATACCTGCGCCAAAAAGAATCCTTGTGGTGTGCCGCTGTTGGTTCCGCAGCTGCATCATGTGTTGTGGAAGGAATTGGGCCAACTTACTTTGGTAAAAAAGAAGAGATTTATCGGAGAGCTAACGTACTGTATGAAAAGGAACTTAAGCAATAGCCGCATATGTAAAATGTAAACTAATACTGTGAGAGTGACTTGTTTGGGTCGCATCGATAAAGGCGTAACATGTAACGTTTCAGGATGCAAAAACGAAGCAGTCCGTTCAATGACGGCTGATAAGGTTAAAGCTGCAGGATTAAACGTTAACGCTGCAGAGAAACGCGCATACATCTGTAAAGAACATTACAAGGAATTCAAAAAGAAAACCAAAAAAGACAAGACACTCGAGAAGTGGCGCTACGGATAGAGGCGTAAAACTCCATGCGAATTTTGCAGTTACATTCTAACTTTATAGTTTTCAAACCAGTAGAAAAAGAAATCAACCTAGCTGAAGAAGCCGAAAAGGTAGAAACCCGAGTTGAAGAAGTCGTCGTGCTATTCACTGCCATAGAAGAAGGCGATAATTCTGCTATGTCGCAGAAAGCTATAGACGACGTCAGGGCTTTTTTGGGCAGGCTCAAAGTTAACCGTGTCCTAATCTACCCATTTGCACACCTGAGCAGTAACCTATCCCAACCCTCACAGGCGCTGTCAATAATCAAGGACATGGAAGCATACTCTAAGTCCAAAGGCATCGAAACTTATCGTGCCCCATTTGGCTGGAACAAACAATTCACCATATCAATAAAAGGTCACCCTCTTGCCGAGCAAGCCCGAAGCTATGCTCCAGCCCCTATAGCAGCAGAAACCAAAGCACCATCTGAAGGAAAGAAAGAAGAAGAACCTGTCTCTGCCGCCCTCAAAGCAGAAGACACCATGAAATCCTACTGGCACATCCTTCAAACAGATGGCTCGCTGGTGCCAATTGAAGAATACAAATTCAAAGGAAAATCTAACCTCCAAAAGTTCTCACAATATGAAATCAAAAAGACCCGAGCAGTCACTCAGATGCCTCCCCATGTACCACTGATGAAGCGTCTCGAAATCGCTGACTATGAACCAGGTAGCGACCCAGGCAACATCCGCTGGTACCCCAAAGGACGTATGATTAAGTCACTACTCGAGCAATATGTCAGCGCCCGAGTGGCAGCATACGGCGGAATGGAAGTCGAAACACCTCTAATGTATGACTTCAACCACCCAAGCCTATCAAGCTACCTTAACCGATTCCCAGCCCGCCAATATGTGCTTAAATCAGAAGACAAAGACCTCTTCTTGCGGTTTGCAGCATGCTTCGGTCAATTCCTAATGGCTCACGATGCCCAATTCAGCTACAAACAAATGCCCCTCAAACTCTATGAGTTAACTCGCTACAGCTTCCGTAGGGAAAAGAGCGGTGAAGTAGTAGGATTAAAACGCTTACGCGCATTCACAATGCCAGACTGCCATGCTCTATGCACTGACTTAGAGCAAGCAAAAAAAGAGTTCATGATACGCTTCGACCTTTGCATAGATGTTCTAGCCAACATAGGCTTAGTGAAGGATGACTACGAAATAGCTATGCGCTTCACCAAAGACTTCTACGCTGAACATAAAGACTTCATCGCCGAATTAGCCTCAAAATTCGGCAAACCCATCCTAGCTGAAGTCTGGAACGAGCGATTCTTCTATTTCGCACTCAAATGGGACCTCAACTTTGTCGATAATCAAGACAAAGCCGCCGCGTTATCAACTGACCAGATTGATGTGGAGAATGCTAAACGCTACGACATCACTTATGTTGATGAAAAAGGCGAAAAACAGCACCCTCTTATTTTACACTGTAGCCCAAGCGGTGCCATCGAGCGAGACATCTATGCGCTGCTTGAGAAGGCTTACCGCGAACAGATGACTGGCAAGGCTCCGATGCTTCCTATTTGGCTTTCACCCACCCAAGTACGATTGATTCCAATCTCAGACAAGTTCCTAGACAAAGTCGAAGAATTAGCCCAACAAATTGCTTCACATTACATACGAGTAGACATCGATGACTCCGCATCTACACTTCAGAAGAAAATCCGTGAAGCAGAGCAGGAATGGATACCCTACATAATCGTAGTTGGAGAAAAAGAAATCGAATCAGGAGCACTCTCGATTAGAGACCGCGAAATTCGCGGTCAACAAAGCTTGACACCCGACCAACTGATCACTAAAGTCTCTGAGAAAATCGCAGGCAAACCATACAAACCACTTCCCCTCCCAATGTACCTCTCCAAACGTCCACAATTCCACGGCTAATAAATACAAACGCTAAATGAATCGTATGTATCACTGGGGTAAACTATATCAAAGAATTGGACAATATGACAAAGTAATCCAAGAAGTGATAAACAAATGACCAATGAACTCCAAATCTACATAGACGGCCAATACTATCCTAAATCACAGGCAAAAATCTCCGTCTATGACCACGGCTTCCTCTACGGCGACGGCGTATTCGAGGGAATCCGAGCCTACAACGGCGTTGTCTTCAAGCTAAAAGAGCATGTTGACCGACTATACCGTAGTGCACACGCAATAACACTAAACATTCCAATAACCCAGGAAGAAATGGTACAAGCCGTAGTTGAAACCTTGCGTAAAAACAAGATGAAAGACTCATACATACGCTTAATCGTATCAAGAGGAGTCGGCGACTTAGGCTTAGATCCCCGCAAATGCCCCAAAGCCAGTATTATAATCATCACAGACACAATAAACATCAAGGCAGGCGACGCATCAGAAACAGGCGTTACTGCATTGATCACATGGGTCCGCAGAAATCCAGTGGACGCAACCACAAGCGAGGTTAAATCACTCAACTACCTAAACAGCATCCTTGGAAAAATCGAAGCTAACGCATGTGGCGCTGACGAAGCCATCTGCCTTGAGCAGAACGGATGCATAGCCGAAGGCGTAGGCGAAAACGTCTTCATCATCAAAAAAGGCGAAATCTTAACACCGCCCACCAGCACAGGCGCACTAGCAGGCATAACCGCAGAAGCAATCTACAAACTATGCGAAAAACTCAAAATCAAACTAACCATAACCAACCTCACACCCTTTATGATATTCACAGCTGACGAAGCATTCTTCACAGGCACAGCCATGGAAGTTGTCCCAATCCGCGAAGTCAACAAACGAGTAATTGGATCTGGCAAGCCTGGGCCAGTTACAAAGAAGCTCATGGCCGAGTTCAAGAAAGTGATCGCAGACCCAGCTAACGGCACAAAAATCTAAACTTTCCCTTCCTTGTTTTCTTTTTGTTTTATCCACAACAATACTTGCTTTCTAGATAACATTAACCGCAAGATTAGCAATGCTAAGATGCAAAAATACATGAGCTATTTTTAAGTAAAAAACAGCTTAGCCGTAGCCTACGGCTGCTGCTGTCTCTTTTTCATGAAACCCTCTAATGCGTTAAAGGCTTCTTCAAGCTCATTAATCGGCGGCAAGAAAACTATTCTCGCGTGGTCTCTACCGTAAACTAGATCAAAACCTGAACCATTAACGATTAAGACTCCTGTCTCTCTGAGAAGTTGAATAACGAATTCCATGTCGTTTCTCCATCGTTTGCCAACTTCATGGATCTTTGGGAAAATATAGAATGCACCTTCAGGTTTGGTGGTGGATATCCCTTCGATTTCGTTTAATCGTTTGTGAGCATAATCACGGCGTTGTTTTAATTTTTCAACTATGCCTTTAACAAAGCCTTGTGGGCCGTTGAGGGCAGCTGCACCTGCAATTTGTACTGGTGTGTTAGCACATAAACGGATACGGCATTGTTTCTCAACGCCTAATCTTAGCTCGTCTAGAACTTTGCCTCTTCCCTTGAAGTACATATAACCTAAACGCCAGCCAGTCATCTGGTAGACTTTAGAAAAACCGTTTAACCCAACTCTTGGGACGTCCTTTGACAGGTGTGCGGCACTAACGAATTCTTTCTCAAATGTTAATTGGTCGTAGATTTCATCTGAGAGTATGGGCAGGTTGTGTTCGCCTGCTATGTCTATCATTTCTTTAATCATTTTTGAGCTGTAAACACTACCCGTGGGATTATTTGGATTAGTTATTACAATGGCGCGCGTTCTTGCCGAGATTTTGCTACGTAAGTCATCGATGTTTGGCACCCATCCTTCTTTTTCGATGGTTTCATAGG
>JAXDAO010000037.1:0-3030 GCA_034679745.1 Bathyarchaeia archaeon | reverse complement strand
CCCTCCGAATCCCACATAACCTCCTGACACCCAAGCTCACTAAACGCATAAAACGTCTCAAAAATCTCCGCGTCACTATCAATGACCTCTCCAGAACTCCAGTCAGGAACATTCACGTTATCAGGATGCTGCGTCGACATCGTACGCGGCACAGACTTTTCAAAATCAAACTCAACCTTCATAAAAAACCCTCCAAACAAAACTCAATAAAAAAACAGAATAACCCTCGAGCACAAAAGCTATTTCAGTTTCTTAACAGTTTCATCAGCGTTCTCAACATCTCTCTTCTTCGAAGACTGATACTCTCTAACGCGCTCCTCAAGCTCCTTATTTTCCAAAGCAAAAATCTTGGCAGCAGCAATCGCAGCACCCTCAGGCGCAACCGTCACAGTGCACCCCACACCACTGGGCATCCGAAGAGAAGAGTAAATATCCGCTCCACCGAACTTCTGAGAATACGGCGGACACGCAATAACAGGCCTTGAAGTATTAGCATCAACAAAACCACTCAAAGCATTAGACCTACCCGCAACCGTAATGTAAACGATGTTTTCAGCTTCGAGAACCCTCAAAATCTCAAGAACCTTCTCAGGAGTCTTATGAGCCGAAGCAACACGAAACTCGTAATCAACCCCCAAAAGCTTCAGATACTTACCTATCTCGCGACAAAAATCCAAATCCCTATCCGAACCCATAATTACAGCAACTCTACCAGTCACAGCGAATCACACAACAAACAGCTAGTAAAAAACAAGCTAATTAATATTAAGCCAACTCACAAAGACACCACAGCCAAGAACAAGCCTGTCTTCCAACCAAAATCTTATAACCCAAGCGTTCATTGAAGTGCCATGAAAACGTTTTTTCACACAAAAAAGGAGAAATAGAGCGTAAATATCTAACGCTTTCTTCACTGTATTCTAGTCAAGCTGGTAGGCTTCTTCACCATGTTCGCTCAAATCCAAACCCGCATCTTCAGCTTCAGGAGTCACCCGCAACGGACAAAAAACGTTAATGGCCTTAAGCAGCAGATACGAACCGAAGAACGCGAAAGGCACAACCACCACAACAGCCAACAGCTGAGACAAAAGCTGACCCGCATTTCCAAAGAACAAACCGCTCACACCGTTCACAGAAGCCGAAGCAAACAAGCCAGTAGCGATTGAACCCCACAAACCTCCAACCCCGTGACAAGCAAAGACGTCCAAAGTATCATCGATTCTGGATCTGCCAGCCCGCCAGTTCGCAACCAAGTTCGAAACTAACCCTGCAATCAAACCAATCATCAACGCTGAAGTCACACTAACAAAGCCCGCAGCAGGAGTTATAGCAACCAACCCGACAACAGCACCGATAGCTATACCGACCGCCGAAGGCTTACCCTTAACCACCCAATCAACAACCATCCAGCTTACAGCAGCAGCAGCAGCAGCCAAGTTCGTCGTCACCAAAGCCAGAACAGCCACCTCGTTCGCCGCAAGAGCACTGCCCGCGTTAAAACCGAACCAGCCAAACCAAAGCAAAGCCGCACCAAGCAACACATAAGGTATGTTCGTAGGCTTAAACTCCGCTCCACTAGCTTTCTGATCTAAAGCTTTCATGTGATTTTTCCAAGGAATACCGCAGCCTTTTCTTCTGCCGATGACAAGCGCTGCCGCAAGTGCTGATAAACCCGCCGTAACGTGAACCACAATGCCTCCCGCAAAATCAACTGCACCAAGAGAGTAAAGCCACCCATCAGGATTCCAAACCCAGTGAGCCACAGGCGCATAAATCAACGTAGACCACAGCACAATGAAAATTAGAAGAGAACGAAACTTCACCCTCTCCGCGCAAGCACCTATAATCAAAGCCGGCGTTATAGCCGCAAACTTCAGTTGAAAAGCAAAGAACAACAAATCCGGAATCCCAGAAGCAACCGTACTCGAGTATATTCCTATACCACTCAGACCAAACAGGGAAAGGTCACCGATAACGCCACCTGTGCTTTTTCCGAAAACAAGGCTGTAACCCCACAAAGCCCAGACGATGCTTATTACTGCGAATATAACGAGGCACTGAACTATTGTGGATACCAAGTTCTTCTTGCGCACTAAGCCTCCGTAGAAGAAACCCAACGCAGGGGTCATTAACATGACTAGAGCAGTCGCAGTCATTAACCATGATATGCTTCCCGTGTCTATTGCCGACATCTCAAATCCCTCTTTCAACACATGTTTACTTATTTCATCTTTTTTTGTTCATTTATTACAAACAAATATTTAAAACTATCCATTTGGTAATATACATCTTCATAAAATATACAATCATCCAAAAAATAAACATAGAACACGAGTTTTTTCCAATCCAAATCTTAAAAACCCACCAAGAATGAAGAAATGTCCAAAACACAACCCGCAATCTCTCCACCAACTTTGCAGGAAAGAAAAATAAGAAAGCCCCCACAAAACCTGCAAAATCAGACTCATCAACTCTCAAAAGTCCACCTCAAACATAAGAAATATAACTCTGCCCCGAAAATACTGAATACAGCGTGAGAAGGACGGCAATATGCAAGATTTTGACAAACTCGGGGTTTTCTATCTAGGACGCCTCTACGACCTCGCAAAAAAAACCGGTCTAGAAGACCTTTTACTCTACGACTCCAAGGATCTGGTAACTCACGCCGTATGTATCGGAATGACCGGCAGCGGAAAAACTGGTCTATGCTTAGACCTAATAGAAGAAGCGGCAACCGACGGCGTCCCAACAATCGCAATCGACCCGAAAGGTGACATCACAAATCTACTGCTAACATTCCCAAACCTAGAAAGCAAAGACTTCGAACCATGGATAAACATTGAAGACGCAAACAAAAAAGGACTCTCCCCACAAGACTACGCAAAGCAGCAAGCTGAACTCTGGAAAAACGGACTATTGAAATGGGGACAAGATGGACAGCGCATCCAACGTCTCCGAGATGCAGCAGAATTTGTCATCTACACACCAGGAAGCAACGCGGGACTGCCAATCTCGATACTAAAATCGTTT
>JAXDAO010000036.1:0-4760 GCA_034679745.1 Bathyarchaeia archaeon | reverse complement strand
ACCAGTCAAGCATATACCGTACTTTAAGAGAATAAAGCATTGAAAAAGCTGACTTACCTAAAAACTGGGTATAATCTTCCTATATTTTTTGTTTGTTGTCTTTGTAGGTTGGGTGGGACTTGTGGCGGTGATACGGTAACAATTTCGGGGTTGATAGCTTTCACGGCAACTGTTGCACTAACAACCTATTATATTGTGCTAACGCAACCCTAAATCGTTAGGCTTCCACAGTTAAAGTTAAGGTGACTTGTTGTTTTGGGTTTTTTAGTTTTTCCACAACTGCCCTTGAGAGGTCGCCGGATGATTTGTCCGCTTTTACAGCTAAAGTTCTATCTGAAATAAACTCGCTTGTGCGTATCACCAAATCGTTCGGATGGTTTAGCGTCAGTTCCGGGGAGCCGTATGCTTTTATTTGTCCCAGTGAGCCGTCCACTTCTATTTGGATAGCTAATTTAGAGTTTGGCTTCCGCAGGGCATTCTTGAATTCTATGCTTAAGTCTGCCACTGACTTGTTAGCCTCTACCGCCAATATACAATCGCCCCTTTTTGTTACCTGCCGCTCTTTTGTGATCATAATCGTTGTTGGGTGACTTGCCCGAATGTTTGGATGCCCAAATGCATGAATGACTTCAACTATTTTTTTTGTTTCCATTACTCATGTACCTCAATTGAATCTACTTTGCCATCTCCATTTAAATCAAACCCAACGATGACAACAGCAAATTTATCTTCGCCTTTGTACTTATGCAATGTTTTCTCCCAAAGGTTTGTCAGAGCGATTACACATCCTTTCGTTCCCACTGCTTTGTTGCCTGCTAAAATTATTATACGCTTTGAGGCGTCCCAGGGATTTACGATTTTCGCAACAAGTCCGGATACATCAGAGGTATATATTTGTCCAGTCTTCTTGGAGGATAAACCACCTAGCATGAAGCCCTGCTCTGAAGACTGCATTATGAACTTAATAGGTAAGTGTTCGTTGATTTCCTGCGTTAACAAATTAGTTCCAGGTCCACCGACAAGGATGAGGTTGTTTTTTTCTTCTTTTTCTGCTTTAACATCAACGTCGAGCTTCACTGCAAACTCGTTTGGCAACTTCGCAAATTGCCCCAAAAACAGCGTTAAATGTGCTGCGTAGTGGCCGTCTCGGGCGCTGGTTTTAAATGGACCGTGAGGTTGTGGGCTGCCGACAACGATTTTTCCGTCGAAGGTGCCGCTGTTGTTTATGAATTCTTTGAAGAACTCTTGGAGCATTTCGTTAATGGTTAATGTACAGAGGTTCTGTATTGGTTTGTATCCTTCTGCGAATTCTATGCCAAAGGCTGGAGAGACTGTTTTGTAGTATTTTGCTGTAGCGCCCCTCTTTTTTTCTTCCCGTTGAACTGTTATGGCTCCAGCTGCGGCTAATTTTCTTATGTGGTAGTATATTTTTTGTTCATGCATGCCTAGTTCGTTGGCGATTTCTGAGGGGTACATTTCTTTTTTAGACAGCAGTGTTAGGATTTTCCAGCTTAAGCTGCCTAGAATGCTTTTGAGTTTTTGGGAGTCGCTTAGAATGCTGATTTCTTTGGCTTGCTGTTTGTTGTCTTGAGTTTGGAGAAGTAGTTTTTTGTACATTGCTGTTCAAGGCAGTAACAGCGAAGGTACTATAAAAAATTTATTTATAATGGTTGGGGAAAAATAGTCTAAATTTGTAGTGAACTTTGACAACTTGCAGGAAGGCTAATCTAAAACCGCTACAAAAAATGTTTTAGTAATCAAACCCTGATTTTAAAAACCCTTAATAGCAGTATCTAGCCATCCAGTAGCTAATCAAGTATTAGGAAATTGAAGGCAAAGCAAAATGTGTGGAATATTTGGATGCTTTCTAAACGAGGGCAACGCTGCTCCCCTTATCCATTCATCGCTTAAGCGGCTCGAATACAGGGGCTATGACTCCGTAGGGATAGCTACGATAAGCGATGGCAAAATTACAATAAAAAAAGATCAAGGCAAGATTGACGATGTGCACAAGATCCATAATCTCGACGACTTACCTGGTAGTATCGGCATCGGTCATACTCGATGGGCGACACATGGTGCACCCCTACAAGTCAACTCTCACCCTCACACCGACTGTACAGGTGAAATCGTTGTCGTTCATAATGGTATCATCGAAAACTTTCTAGAACTCAAATCAGAGTTGCAAAACCTCGGCCACACGTTTGTTTCAAAAACTGACACTGAAGTCATGCCACACCTTATCGAGGAAACCTTAAAACAGAATCCACAACTCTCCTTGGAGCAAGCTGTACTTGAAAGCCTAAAAAAGATTGATGGTTCCTATGCATTCGCTATTATATCCAAACGTGAGCCTGACAAGATTATCTGTGCTAGAAACGAAAGCCCGCTTGTTTTAGGAATTAACAGTCATGGGCTCTTTTGCGCATCTGACATTCCAGCTTTTCTGGAAGTTACAAACAAGGCTGTTATGATAAACAACGGTGAACTTGTTGTTTTAACTGCCAAAGGTTATGAAATTAAGAAAATTAGTGATGGCAGCGCCATAACTCGGGAACCAATAACAATCGAATGGACCCCTGAAATGGCAATCAAACAGGGTTACCCCCACTTCATGATTAAAGAAATTCATGAGCAGCCTGAAACTCTCAGTAACACTCTTCGTATGCAAGATCACTACCTCGACCTTCTTACCACTTTCCTTGACCGAGCTAATGAGGTGTTTTTGGTTGCGTGTGGCACAAGTTATCACGCTTGTCTAGCGGCTTCCTACATGTTCTCTAAACTTGCATTCTTACCCACTTACCCAGTCTATGCTTCTGAATTCGTTGAACAGCATGGTAAATCAGTCAACATCGACAGCACTATCTTAGCAGTGAGTCAATCAGGCGAAACAGCCGATACACTAGCGGCAGTTACTTGTGCCCAACAGCGTGCCGCAACAATTTTGGGTTTAACCAATGTCATCGGCTCTAGTTTAACAAGGATTTCACGGGTCTACATTGGTACTCAGGCGGGTCCAGAAATCGGTGTCGCCGCAACCAAGACTTTTACTTCGCAACTCTCAGTCTTGGCGCAGCTAGCACTTCGACTGTCCAAGAAACGTGGAAAGATCTCACAGGACGAAATGGACACGCTAGCCGAGAAACTCGACAAACTACCTGAAACGGTAGACACAATTGTTCGCTCACAAGAGGATAAGGTTAAGAACATAGCCAAAAAGTATGCAAATTCAAAAGTGTTCTTCTTCTTAGGCAGAGGAATAAGCACCGCTACTGCATTTGAAGGCCGATTAAAACTCATGGAAATCGCCTATATTCCATCAATCGCTTTCCCTGCAGGAGAAAGCAAACACGGTCCAATTAGCTTAATCGAAGATGGCTTCCCAGTAGTTTTCATCTGTCCAAAAGACGATTCCCACAGGACATTGATCGGTAATATTATGGAGATGAAAGCTCGAGGCGCCAAAATCATTGCAGTCGTTGAAGAAGGTGACCAAGAAATCAAAGGCTTAGCAGATGACTACATAGAAGTACCAAAAGGCATCCCTTCTGTGCTTTCTCCCATTCCTTTTGCTGTGCCACTACAACTTCTAGCTTACTATACTGCACTTGAGAAGGGCTTCAACCCGGATATGCCGAGAAATTTGGCGAAATCAGTTACTGTAAAGTAGGACTTTTAGCCAAACCATTTTTCTAATGAAACCTTTCCCTTCTGTTTTTTGCTACCCGCTGTCATTCTTTCGAGCGCTTTCTTGATGCGTTCTTCACCGAACTCTTTCTCGATACACATGAAATCGATGAGGTCCTGCTCTTTGGGTTCTTTCCAGTCGAGCGTGTAATCGTCAATGACTTTCGGATGCAAAAATTCTTGCCGTATTAGCTGCGGTTCACACGGAAATGACGCATTTTTTATGAATGGCAAAGCATTCTCTATGTTGCTATGTTGGCGGATTAGTTTTAGAGCGGTTTTTGGGCCAATACCTTCTATGCCGTCAGGATTAAAGTCTGTTCCAATCAATATACCCACGTCAATTAGCTGCTCGTAGGTTAATTCGCAGTCACTTAATGCTTTGCGTAGCTCGATAACTTCTGGGACAATTTCAATGAAGGCTTTACCTCTTCTGCGTCTCCCAGAGATAGTGACGTTTCTAAGCAGTTTTGGGGCACCGAACAACAAGCTGTCGTAGTCTTGACTTGCACAGTAGTCTGCGCGGCCTTTTATGTTCATGTAAGCAGCTTGAGCTTCACCCTCGCTGGGTGCCTGTATCCATGGTAACCCCATCAGATCCAACAGCTTTTTGCTTTCAGGAACCATATAGGCTTTCAAAGTAGTTGCTATTGAAGCGTATATGCGCATTTTTTCTGTGTCGCCGCTTGCTTGGGCTTTAGCGTATTGGACTGTTGCTTGGGCTTTCACTTGCTGGCGCCTTTCAACCTCTTTAGCTTTTAACTCAGGAGACTTGCCGTCAAAAACGAAAACCGGTTTTAAGCCCAACTCTAAAAGGTTGACTGTGCGGTAGAAGAGCCCGCTTAGATGGCTTGTGATTTGGTCTTTGCTGTTTTTTAGAGGTGTACCATCGGGTTGGCGGATGATGCTGAGAAACTGGTAGATAGTGTTGAATGCGTCAATGGCTATGACTTTGCCGCCTAAATCCTCGAGTTTGATCTGTGTTTTCGGGAGGAGGTCTTTGAAGTTTACGCCCAAAAGGACACCACGCATATGATTAGGTTTGGATCAGGTTTAAGAGGTTTACGAAT
>JAXDAO010000035.1:0-2824 GCA_034679745.1 Bathyarchaeia archaeon | reverse complement strand
AACCTCGACTGAAGCGTATCCTTGAGCTTCTTGGTGTTCGTTTTGAGTTCCTCGAGGGTTTCTCCCATAATGGAAACGGTAACTTTGAGTTCAAAAAGTCGCGTGGTGCCCGCTATCAAGCCCTGGTAGGTTGCCTCAGCCATTGCATGTTTTAACTTTACCTCATCTTTGATTATGCGGCCCTTCGTTTGGTCTGCAAGAATGAGGCTCTTAAGGAAGCGCATGTATTTTCCCATTCGCGAAGTGGCCACTTCGGGAGCAAGCGGCTTAACGCAAATCAACACCCTTTCACACAAGCCATACAGGTCGCTAACAAAACCAGGCAGGAGCGTTCCTGGAAGCTGATACACCGTTAAGGAACGCATGAGCTTTCCATTCTCTAAGGCCATATACTTTGGGAAGGTTTTGACCGGTATCGGTTTAGGCAATTCAGTAAGCGGTTGTTGCTTGAAACCACATTGCTCCAACAACCAGTCTATTGGTTCGCCTGAACTTTCAACAAAAAAGCGGTAATATGTTGTTATAAGTTGGTTTTCTGCAATCTCGAGAGCCTTCTGAGTCTTGACCGCATAAAGCTTTATCTCACATGGGAGGCTGTTGAGCAATCTCTGAAACCGCCACAGCGTCTCATCCCTCTTCTGCTTAGGGAGCATGACAAAGTTTTCTGGAAAAACCTCATAGACGCAATCAGGTTGTTTTTCAGTTTTTTGCTTAAGTCTTTGCAATCTCTGCCACTTCCTTTGGTTTAACTTCTACTATTATTTGTTGAACTGATTCAGCGAAGCCTTCAGGCTTCACATCTATTTTGAAAGTTCCATAATGTTCTGGAACGAAATAGGCGCAAAAAAAGCCCTCTTCATCAGTGAAACCCTTAGAGTAGGGTGCGCCATCAATATTTACCTCAAAATTTCGACCAGAAAGCGTTTTTCCCACTGCAGGGTCTTTAAGAAACCCGACAACTTTAACGGGTATACCTAATGTTGCCGAAAGCGTCATCGATTTCAAAGGAACAGGTATCTCAACCGAGCTCTGAATGTTAACTTTGTCGTGGTTTTTTTGCTTTGTTTTGAGCGGACTTCCCAATATCATGTAAAGTATGTGTGCTTCTGGGGATACCGTCCTTATCTTCCGAGTAAAAATTGCCGCACCAGTAAAGAATACTGCGCCTGCAGCTACGATTTTGATTATTAGATCTTCAGAGATGAAAGAAACAGCCCACGCTAGAAGCCCGAAGACTAGAAAGATTCCAGTTTGGCGTATAGAAAACCGTCCAACGGGAGTATCAAGCATTTGCTCATTAAGAAAACCTACGTCCTCAAACCACAAAGTTTGCGTTGGCTCTGACAAATCAATCACCCAAAAAATTGAAGAGAACGCATATGCGTGTTACCCATGACATACCTATTTTTCTACTCCACACAACATTGGACTAACACCCTTAATCACCAAAATTTTAAAACCAGAAACAGCGTCTATTTAAAACTAAAGCCAGCTTGTTTGCAATTTAGTTTGTATTTCATGATTTGGCAGGGGAAAAAATTTAGAAATTTTAGGCAAGGAAAAGTGAAGATTAATCGAGTTACAAACAAAGAATTCAGCGGCAGGTTGACAATTTCTGACCACTTGACCGTTAAACTGATTCCAGGGTCACCAATGCCAGTGAAAAAGATACTGCAAGATAAAGGAATTGAGTTTATGATAACAGGTGTTCCAGTTTTCTTTAGCCATATCCACTATCTGTCTAGAGGTCAAGCACTACCTATCATTAATTATCGCTCGCAGGAAACTGGATATTCAATGGTGTATAGATACAATCCCCAAAAGATAACAAAATCCCTGATTTACGGTTGAATTACGACTCGTATAAAGCGCTTAGTGAATAAAAGTATGCTATTGGCCCAAGACAAAGAACTAAACAAAGTAGGTATGCAATTCTTCTTTTGCTATTTTAGGGCAGACTTACTAGTTTTATTATCGTTTGCAGTTATTTAAGGGCTTTTGACAACAAACTCGTCTAAGACTGTCCTAAAGTGTAGTATTAAGTATTTCTTGTTTCAATAGAGATAACATGGTTAGGAGGTGAAAATATTGAATGGGAAGCAGTTCACTTCGAGATTTCTGGTGCTTGTCATAATTGCAGCCTTATGCACTTCGTTGGTTGCACAATCGGTCAGCGCCCAAACGCCAGCAAACCAGACAGGACAAGCCTTAAAGATTCCGGATGTCTACGTCGACTTAACTACCTTAGGAAGGCAACTGGGTTATAGCGACGAACAAATTAAAAGTATTGATTTGAAAACACAACTCCAGCTTATGAGAGAGTACCCAACGCAGGCAGAACTGGGACCTGATGGCAGTTATCATGTTGTACCTACAATTGAGAACAAAGCTAATTTTACTGAACCGGTATTCAACTTGACTAGCATTTCTCAAAAAACTAACAGTGATGGCTCAATAAGCCAGCAATATACCGTGTCAGGCACGGGTTCTGGTAAAGCGGCCATAATAATAGCAATCTGGAACTATTACCAACAGGAGTTGCCCGCTTTTGGAAGCGGTGAATACGACCAGTTCTACAACCACGTCGTAAACTCAGGTAAATATGACTATTGGCATACATTAACAAATGAAGAGGCAACCCGCTACTACATCTGGGCTTGGATTACTTGGGCATGCTCTGAGTATGAGAGTGTCGATGTCTTCATGGAAGGACACGGAGCAAGAATATTCTCCTCAATTACTATTTACTGCTCAGCTTACGCTAGTTGGGATGTCCAAACAGGCATCCCCGGAATAATCAATTACTTTAACTTCTTTACGCCAG
>JAXDAO010000034.1:0-3312 GCA_034679745.1 Bathyarchaeia archaeon | reverse complement strand
ATCTATGACCTGCTTCAATAAGAGATATTGAATGCCAATAAGAGAAAAGCTCTGCCTTTTCACCTTCGATTCGTTGAGCTTCCTCGATCTTTGCCTTGAGAAATAGGTCTAATGCTTTTTCAAACTGTAGCGCTGAGAATTTGGCAGGGTGCTCAAGTGTTTCGCTAGCAATGCCTTTGCTCTCCAGATTTCTTAGAGTATCGTACAAGCGTTGCCTCCGTATCTTTAATGCTTTGGCGATTTCAGATGCTTTTTGTGGACCTTTCTTGCTCAGAAAAATGTAGACTTGAGCTTCAAGCTTTGCAAGACCCAAACTTTCCAGCGTTTTTAGCACTTTTTCTTGGCTCATCCCACTCCTCTTGGCATCTTAATTTTGTAACCTGAAGTAGGTGAAAAGCAACATTGTATTTTATGAGTTTTATAGGTAGATAATACTTTCTATGAGTAAAGACAGAGGCCTCTTTTTTTCGGTCAGTTTTTTCTATCGCATCATGGAATGTTTTTTTCTATCATTTTCCGCCAGCTATCAATCAGTTGCTGTTTGTTTTCTTTGAGAATCTGCGCTTGCTTTACGTGTAATTTGACGTAGCGATTTACCAGTTCCTCGAATGTTAAAGCTGAAAATAAGGCATCGTGTTTGAAGCTAACTTCCACAATTCCTTTTTTCTTAAGGCTCCGAAGCGCGGAGAAAAGTTCCTCTCTGGTAATTTTCAGCGAGTTAGCCAATTGGTTGATCTTGCTTGGTCCAGCTTTTGCTAAGTAGACGTAGACCTCAGCCTCTACGCGGGATAGACCGAACCCTTCAAGCGTTTTCAATACACGTTCTAAACTCATTTCTATCGCATCCTCGCGTATGATTTTGGTACGCTCTCAGTACAATTCCTAATTACACCGATTAGTTTAGTTGTTAGTTTTGTAAGCTAAATCCAAAGAAAGAAAAAGGGAGACTCTTTGATTCTGAATTTGGCTTTTTTATGGGAACTTTATTTCGCCAGAGCCAAATTGGATTTTTAATATGCCATTTTCGTCTGCAGGAGACATAATAGTGGTAAATGCGCCCTTGAGCTTTGCACCTTCAAAGACTCCTGTTCCTTTAGTGCCAACACAAGTGCCACCGCCATTAGGTTGAGTAGTCAAGTCATCTATCCAGAAGTTTGCAGAGACCTCCAATGTTCCTTCATCAAATGTGAAAGTCCATTTTTCATTGCCCATGACCTTCATAGGATCGTCATTAAGGTAGAGTTTGCTGCAGAGAACCATTTGTGTAACCACACCAGACATAGTGTATGGAGGATCAACTCCATTGTCAATCCCAAGAACGACTGTTCCAATGGCTGGTATTTGATCTACTAACAAGAGACCTGACTTCGTTTGAAACGTTTTTAACTTAGACCAATCTGCATCTGGAGACAAGTGGTCAGGCAACGTTACAAGGTTAAAAGTAACAGACCATACTTCAGGTTTAGCTGAGGCAAGCGGAGTAGCCAGCATTGCTGCAATTAATAGAAGCGTAGCGGTTAGAAGAATTGTTCTATTCATTTTCTCACCTCCTCCTTATTGCTTCTTTTGTTTCCTAGAAGTGGTGTGATGGTGTTTGCTTATAGCTTCTAGTCCGTCCAAAAACGGACCACTTTTTTCTTAGTTATCCTTTGATTGTTTGTCACAAAACAGTTTGACTGCCTAAATACACTCTAAAAAATATTCACGAATGTTGGGGGGGGTGGGACTTGAAACACAAGGACTTTTCTTTCCTGCTGAAAGAAACTCCATTTGAAGAAAGAGCATTAATTTGGGGTTCTTGATTTTCTATTCTTGGCAGCTCCGTGTCAATATTTGTTACAATAATTGCTACTCGCCAAATAGAAAGGTCATAATAAGAAAAAGAGGTTTAGGGAGTTACCACTTGCCAACCAATAACGTAGTGGTTACCGTAGAAGTCGTCGTAAACTATTCTAAAATCAGTGACATCGGACCACTCTAAATTCTGGCTTGATAAGGTATGGCTTGTTGTGGTAGGCGCGAATTCACCTGAATTATACATCCTATATTGTTGTATGCCTGTTTGTATTCCGTTGCCATCGAATTGAATTTCCATCTTGTCAATTATTTTTTCAACATGGAGATCTGCCGTGGTGCTGCCGACTTTGTAGCTCCAGTCTACTTTGTTTATTGTACCATCACCGTTTAAAGTGATACTTGGATTAAACGTGACTATCCGTGATGGCGCTGAAGACTGATCAGCAAGGCTATATGTAAAGGAACGTGTTGGGTTGAAGGTTACCACGTATTGACCTGCAGGAGGTATTGAGGGCTGAATTATTTGAGGCGAATAATAGTCTGTTCGGTCATCGTATACATTTGGTTGCCCTTCATCTTTTAGGTTAGATAAACCGCTGCCTTCTGGACCGCTAAAAGTTACAAACGATGGGCGATTGCTTGTCCTTGCACCGAAAGAAAGTTTGTAACCCGCTATTGAGGTTTCATCTATACTTGTTAACTGGGAATTGCCTTGGGTGAAATGTCCGCCAGAAATAAAGTATAGTATGTGAAGGTCAAAGAATTCGTCTTGCAAAAAGTCAACTACTCCATTGTCGTCTACGTCGGGTTGTTCTATATACGCAGCAAACATAGAGTTGCTTTGGATTAATACAGCTAATTCTTCAGCGCTCAGGGGGATTGATTTTCCGATTGGGTTATTTGAAGGTGTAATTATTGATCCTGAAAGAGTTAGGGTTTGCAAATCTATTTCAGTTACGCCGGGGGCAAGCAGGTTTAGGGGTATAGAGCTTAAGCCGCTACCTAAGCTTAGATAACCCACAAAGGATTCGTCCTGCCGGAGAAACGCTAAGCCTATCGGTGAGTGTGTTTGGACGCTTATGGAGAATTTGCCGTCTGAAACAGAAGCGGTCTTGTATGTTCCGTCAATATACAAAGCGGCGACTATGGCGATTTCTGATGCGCCCAAATCATTTTGCAAAGGAATACTGTTAGCTATCAACGATATGTTTCCCGCGGGACCGTAGATTACATCAGTGACCGCGACCAGAGAAAAACTTCCTTTGATTGTTACTTCTTGCCCAAACAAGGATTGATTGTTTAAAAAAACTACGCCTACAACTGTTGCCGTGGCTATTACTGCACATAAAGCTATGACCAAGATTTTTCGATTCAAAGTAACCACTCAACGAGTACCCGAATACACTCTTATTTAAAACGCTATTGTTGTCGCCAACAAAACGCACTAAGTTTTAACTCATAAAACCTGAGAACTCGGGAGACCAAAAATAAGTTTTTATGGCAAAGGTGACAACT
>JAXDAO010000033.1:0-8469 GCA_034679745.1 Bathyarchaeia archaeon | reverse complement strand
CTACTATACTATTCGGTTAGCTTGTCTGGCGGATATATGCGAGTGTGGAACTCAAGCTGGGCTTACATGGAAGGTAAGACTGGAATGTCTATGGCGTGGAACGTTGAGCACTCAACCATAGACGCTGCAACACGCGGATGGCAAGAAGACATAACGATACCAGAGGGCTTAACAGGAAGCGTTCGCTCAGTAGACTTCGTTAGAACCAAGAGAGTTGTCGGTACTAATACTGCCGAGAATTACAGCAAGATCGACGTGTGGGCTTTCAGTTTGGAACCAGGCAGCGAAGGACAGCTACTGTACAGTAAAAGCGCAACGAACCCAGAAGTATGGGCTGACAGTGCCTCTTTCAGCAATGGTCCTCTAGATGTGGAATACGGCGTCTTCACTATATGGAGCAAGGAACTAAGACAATGGTGGGGCTACAGCCTCGAGACAGGAAAACAGCTTTGGGGTCCAACTGAGCCAGAGCACTACTTGAACATATACGACAAGAACCATCAGACCAAGTACGGAATGCTTTACTCATCTGGTGTCAGCGGAGAAATCAAATGCTACAATATCACGACAGGCGAGTTGCTGTGGACTTATCACGCTGCTGATCCCTACTCGGAAATCTTGTGGAACAATGACTGGTGGATGCACATATTGTGGATCACTGACGGCAAACTCTACGCAAGCCACGAAGAGCACTCTCCGATTGATCCTTTGCCGCGCGGTGCTCCGTTTGTCTGCCTTAACGCCACGACTGGTGACGTAATATGGCGGGCGGATGGTTTGTTCCGTGGAACCCACTGGGGTGGACGCGCAATTATCGGAGAGAGCATAATACTGACGCAGGACACGTTTAATCAGTATACGTACGCTATAGGCAAGGGACCAAGCGCCATGACGGTTACTGCAGACCCGAAGGTTTCGGTGCACGGCAACAGTGTACTAGTGGAAGGTGTGGTGACTGATGTTTCTCCAGGCACGAATGAGGTTAGGATACAGTTGCGTTTTCCGAATGGTGTTCCTGCTGTGGGCGACGAGAGCATGAGCGAGTGGATGGGATACGTGTACAAGCAGTTCACGCGTCCAGCAGATGTTACTGGCGTTGACGTTGCCATAAGCGTGCTTGATCCGAACAGCAACTACTATGAGGTTGGAAAAGCTACAGCTAACGCGGATGGCGTTTTCGGCTTCGCATTTGAACCACTAGTGCCCGGCACATACGAGGTCATCGCTGAGTTTGAAGGTTCTAGAGCTTACTATGGTTCGCACGCGACAACTTACATTACTGTGGAAGAAGCGCCTGCTGCTACGCCTGAACCAACGCCGACGCCGGCACCGATGACTGACACTTACGTGTTAGGTATAGGTGCAGGAGCTATAATCGCAATTATAGCAATCGGCCTAGTGATCATCCTGATGCTTAGGAAGCGGTAAGCTGTAGAAGCTGCAAAAGCAATTTTCCCCCTCTTTTTTTCGGGGTCACAAACTCATGGGCAATAGGGAGACAGGGGCTGAATGGGCTCTGGACAGAATGAACGATGGTTTCACAGTCATCGTTTTTCATGTCTTTTTTCTCCTTTATTTCGGTATTCAGAGCCCCAGCAAACCCGCGAATTCTCCAAATTAAAGCGTGCGTTTTTTTGAAATATCCGTCTTAACGCACATTATGCTGTCTCAGCATGCCCTACCTGTCAAAAGCCAAGAAAATCAGCTGAGAAGCAACCACCGCAAAGCTCAACGCAAGAAAACCCAGCATTTGCCGCCTAACAGACCAATCAACGCAGAAAACAGCAGAGAGGTGGTGCTCTTCAGCGCTATTTAAACTTTCTATATATAAGGGGGCTATAGACTGCACCGAGCAACAAAATGCAATTTGCCGCATGCACCACAAAAGCACAATCCACAACTCCTCAAAAGCCGTAACTTCTAATAACGAAAAGTAATCAAATTGTTTTTCCAATAGTCCAGCGAAGCATTTTTGGCGCCGCCGATAGGACTCGATCCCCGCGGTGCACATTTGTACGAATTATTCCCTTCTTTTTTTATTTACCACGTACATTACGCCATTTGCTTTTACGTAGTAAGATTTTTTTTTCATGCGCAGCTGCATCTGCTTTATTTTAAAACATTCCTGATTCTGGATACTTAAAACTTAAAATGTTGAAAACATAAATAGTGAGATAATAGTGCTCGAATTTCAAGAACAATGAGATGAGCTCTTCTCCAAGCTGCTAAATGAGTATTTTCTCTATCACTATCATCAATACAAGAGCGTTTTTAGTTTTAATACTCAAAGTCAAAGAGTTAGTAGAGAAAGGAGAAATCAGGTTTTAGGAAAGCCTGCATTAATAAAATATCTCAACTTGACTCTAACATGGCTTTTTGAGTATAGTCAACAGTTCAATTTTTTCTAATACAGCCTAATCAACAACAAGCATTCGCTCAATAAGCTCAAAATACTCATTTGTTCATGAAATCAGCAAGAGAAGGCTGCTTCTCTCCACCAAGGTTCTGTTCAGCTCCTTGTCTGTCAGGCTGCACTTCAGGCAGCAGTTCACCTTTGAAGGCTTTCGACATTAGAGAATCAAATAAGTTTTGTATCTCCTCTGAGGAGCACTGCTGTCGTTGCTTCAGTTGTTCAATTTTAGCTACGATTGATGCAAATTCGTTTTGAAGCTCAATAGGTGGAGTAGGAACATCTAAATTGGAAAGTATCCTTAAGTTTATGTTCCTTTGTGCTGACTTAGGTGCAGTGGCTTCCAAAGCTTTTTGTAAGAAGGAAAGCCAATATTGAATATATTCAGTCCTAACGTAGTTGTTAGGAAGAAAGCCTACAATACTATCAGGGAAACAAGCATCAAAAGTCAGAATACCTGTTAATGCAATGTTTGCTGCTATGGTGATACATAAAGTTCCTTTTTTCCAAATTTTACTCTGCTTTAAACCCAATTCAGAGTATGTTTGAGAGAAATTGCGAATGTAGCCTTCACAATTGGCTATGTCTCCTGTTTGTATTAATGGGTATTTGCCACCTAAGAGTTCAGGAGCGTTTCTTGGTCTATGTTTTGATTTTCCTCTTGCCAAAGTGCCAACTTGGCTGAGTTTCATCAACTTCCATTTTCTTGGATTTGATATAGGGTTTCCAAACATTTTCAGAAAAACAGCTTGAAGAATCTTGTTTGCCATTAGATTTGCCTGTTCTCTTTTCTGCTTTAGAAGGTCAACCCTTTCAAGAGCGGCTGCAATCTTGATTTGCATTTCAAGAGGTGGTAGTGGTAAAGGTAAGGTTCTAAGTAAATATTTATCCATATGAGGAATAGCAGCCCCTTTTGTTTTGGTATTGAGAAGGTTATTTTTAGTTTTCAGAAAATAATAAAAATATTTTTCATTAACCATTTTTTTGTCTTTTATTCTGAGAGCAGCAAGAGTGGAGCCAATTGCCCCTTCAAGTCCAATTGCTACAAGACCTGACCTTGCTCCATCCATGACCATCAATACGTCATCTGATTTGCACATGGGAAGGCTTAGGTCTTCAGTAAACGTCTTGTAGACACCATCGAATGATTCTATCAGAATATAGGGCACAGATTTTGCTGTAAATTGAGGATTAGTGAAGTTTGGTTTCTTTCCTTTAATTAATGAGCAAATTTCCTGAATTTCCTTGAAAGGCAGTTTGGAAGAGACTTTATTCATTTCTAACCAAGCCATGCAATTCTTCAAGCTCATGAGCAATCTCTTTCTCAATGTCCAAAAGCTTCTTGATTAGAGTAACAGGGTCTTCAAATTCACTGTCTTCCAAAATTGTTTCCTTATAATGGGAAAATGATAGGCTGTAGTCGTTCTTTTTAATCCTTTCAAAAGGAACGACAATGCTTTGGTCTGTCTCTTGACGTTTTTCAAACGTTTCAATAATTTTGGGGATGTCTCCTTTGCCATCAATGAAATCTCTTTTTTGGTCTAAACTGTAGCCATCTCTCAGCATTTCGTAGAACCAAACATTCTCAGTCTTTCCACCTTTCACAAAAACCAATACTGCTGTGCTTACTCCCGCATAAGGTTGAAAGACTCCTGAAGGCATGGATATTACTGCTTCAAGCTGACATTTCTCCAACAGCATTCTTCTTGCCTGAACATGAGCATTAGAAGAACCAAACAAAACACCATTAGGCACAATTACTGCAGCCCTTCCCCCTATCCTGAGCAAGTTATAGAATAGTTCCAAGAACAGTAGCTCAGTTTTCGTGGTGGTTAGCTTGAACGCATCATTAATGTCGCTCTTGTCTATTGACCCTGCAAATGGTGGATTCGCAAATACAATATCGTACTGTGCTTTCTGCTCAAATTTCTTAGAAAGCGTGTCAGCGTATCTAATGTTTGGTCTTTCAATGCCGTGAAGAATCATGTTCATGAGACCTATGCGAATCATTGTTGCATCAAAATCAAAACCATAGAAAGTCTCTCTCTTCAGCAAGTTCCAATGAGACTTCTCTACTATCTTGTCTCCTACAAGGTTGTGTGCTGAACCATCTTCTTCAACTGAGATTATGTCTTCGCTTGTGTATTTTCTAAGAATATGTTCGTAAGCTCCAATGAGGAAGCCTGCTGTTCCACAGGCAGGGTCACAGACTGTCTGCCCAATGTCAGGGTCAACAAGCCTAACCATCATGCGTATAATGTGACGTGGAGTTCTGAACTGCCCATTCTTACCTGAAGTCTTTAATTCACTAAGAAGGTATTCGTAGATGTCTCCTTGAGTGTCTTGGTTTCTTTCAGTAATATTCATCTCATCAATTATGGCAACAGCTTCCTGCAACAAAGACGCTTTAGGGATAACAAACACAGCATCTTTCATATACTGAGAATAGAGAACGTCATCTCCATTGTGCAGGTTCTTTATGAATGGAAAAACCACTTGCTGAAAATGCTTAAGCATTGCTTCAGCATTAAGATGCTTCCACTGAGACCACCTACAATTTTCATGTCCTTCAAACACAGATTTGTGCTGTTCTTGTCTTGCTGCTGCCCTCTTAGCATGGATAAAATCCAAGTCTTCAAGCCTTTTAATGAAAATCAGATAAGACATCTGCTCAATGGCTGTGAGTGGATTAGCGATTCCACCTGCCCAAAATCTGTCCCAAAGCTTGTTAATCTGAGCTTTCAGTTCAGGAGCTAACAAGTACTACTTCCCTCTCTAAGTCTGCACATAACTGTATGACTTCTTTTAAATCTTCATCCTCAAACAGAGGAATTGGAGCATTAACACCAAAATTGGTGAAAGGTGGCTCAAACAGGTCACCATACTCAATATGATGCTTCTTAGTAAAGACAGTCTGAATTGTTCTCAAAAAGTTGACTTGGTCAGCGTTCAGATAGTTCTTTTCAATCATGAAAGTCTTGAAGGCTTCCTCAATCCTCTTTTTAGGTTCAGGAAAGACATACATCCCCAAAACGTTCTTGATGAACTGCACAAGCGTCCCTTTGCTTTGCTTGTAGACTTTCTGCAAAATCTCCTCTGTAATATAGAGTTCAGGGCTGTTCAGAGTCAACTCAAGATTGTTCAGGTCTTCCTCAGTCAAAACTTCATCACGCTTTATCTTCAGAATTGTTGGATGCTTGTCAGCCATTTGCCTTATTCTTTCTTCAACCTTCTGAACATATGTCGTTACATATTCGTGAGATGGGAGCAGTCCATATTCAATAATTTCTTTCTCCTGAATTACATCATCAATGTCCAACTTGATTGTAGGTCTTGGTTCAGGAAGCTTGTAACGCATTAAGGGAGCGAACTCTCTGCCAAGCATTTGAGCATCTTCATAGGATATGTCAGTCCAAAAGTCTGCAATAAAAACTCTGCTTAGCAATTGCTGCTTCTCCTTAACTGCATTTATTGTGGTTGGCAGGCAGTTCAGGTATTCCCCTATTGCGTCACGCAAAGCTTCAATCTCCAATCTGCTGTTCCTTAGGATTGCCAAACTGAGCTGCTCAATTTTTAGCATGAAATAGGCTTCATCAGGATTAACATCAGGTGTATACCTCATTAGAGGAGCAATCTTTCCCTTCAGAAACTCCGACTGATTAATGCCTATCAGTTCCCAAAAGTTAGAAGCTTTAGCCTTCTCCAACTCCCTCATGTGTTCTTTTATTGAAACTGATTCCAGAGGCAAGCTGTTCATATCTTCAGCAAGTTTCGCTTTGACCTGTTCAGACCTCACGTCTTTGGAGTTCAATAAGTAATCCAACTGCTGCAACCTGACAATGAAAATCTTGGTAGGAACAGCCTGAGCAGGCTTCTCCTCTTTGCCCTCAGGATGCATATTGAACCATTCAAAGTTCTTCCAAAAGTCAAATATCAAGAAATACTCTTTCTTCCTGTTGGGCAACCAATGCCTATGAGCATCCTTACAGGTTTGGTCATTTCTTGTTCCCCTGCCTATCATCTGCCAAAACTTAATCTTAGAAAACACAGGTTTGGCAAAGGCAAGATTGCACACTTCAGGAATATCTATCCCTGTGTCAAGCATATCCACTGAGATTGCTATCTTGGGGAAATCATCGTTCTTGAACTCAGCGATTAGCTGCTGTGCTCTGCTGTCCTCTGAAACTATGATTCTTGCAAGCCTACCCCTATAATGTGGGTAGAGCTTTTCAAAGGCTTCCCACAAACGCTTAGCGTGTTTCTTGGAAACAGCAAAAAAGATAGATTTGGCAGGCAGAGTGCCTGTTTCATCCATAATACAGTTGTCCATGAACTCTTTAACTATAGCTTCATTCGTGCCTACTACAATGACTTTCTTCTCAATGTCTGTGCCTTCAAAATCAAGTTCACTTTCATCAATACCTGTCTCTTCCAAAACCTTCTTCTTTACAGCGTCAGGCACGTCTTCAGGTCTTATCCCTTCAATCTGAAAGTGAGTTTGGGCAGTGTAAACTTGATAATCAACAAGGTAGCCTTCTGTCACAGCCTGCTCATAAGTGTAAAGAGAGGTTGGCACTCCACCTTCACAGTCAAAAAAGCGAAACGTGTCCCTCTCAATCAACTCTGAAGGAGTAGCTGTCAAACCAATTTCAATCGCATCAAAATAAGTGAAGACCTCTTTCCACTTGTTATAGATTGACCTGTGAGCTTCATCTGATATTATAACATCAAAGTCTCCACAAGAAAATTGCTCATAGCACTCCATGAAAGTCTGTATGGTGGAAGCATACAAACGTGAAGTTTTATCCACTGTCCCTGAGAAAACCTTCATCTTGGATTCATGTGGAAAGAACGTTTTAAATCCCAAGTCTCCATAAGCTTGGTCTCTTAGAGCTTTCCTGTCAGCAAGAAACAAAATTCTTTGCCCTCTATTAGCCCTCAGCAAAACATCTATGAGAGCCATAGCAACACGTGTTTTGCCTGTACCTGTTGCCTGAACAATAAGAAACTTCCTCTTGCCCTTATCAATCCCTTCAAGAACCCTCTTCACTGCTTCTATTTGGTAAGGTCTATCAACAATCTCCCTCTTGATAGGCACATCTTGGAAGTCTTTCTTGGAGTAATTTTGGAATCGTATTCTCTCAAGGGAATTTCTGTCATGGAAGCCATTGACCATTCTTGGATTTTCAAATGGCTTATTCCAAAACCAAATCTCATAACCATTAGTCAAAAAAATGAAACTGTCTTTGCCTGTCTGCTGCTTGATGTCAGCGACATATCCTTCTGCTTGTCTCTGCCCTGAAATAGGGTCTTTGGATGTTCTCTTGGCTTCAACAACTGCCAATGGCAAACCCTTTGAATCTAATAAGAGATAATCAGCGTAGGCACTCTCTTCAGGGTTCTTCAAAGTCTGAGACATTGTCTTATACTTGCCAACACTGAAATCTGACTGCTTGGTGTCTACCTCTTCAATGACCTTGGTTTTGTCATTAGGGTTCCAACCACATTTCTTTAGCAAGACATCTATTTTTTCTCTACGTGTCTTGTATTCAGATGGGCTTGCCATTCGTTTCACTGATTCAGTCTGTGTTTATGTCTCAAAATTGGCTATAACACTTTTGCATTACAAATACAGGCTTGAAATTTTGCTTTAAAACTGCAACGTGAGAAGCCCAATTTCTAACTAATAGTGCAAAGTTTTTAGTGCAAAAGTCTATACTAAATTATCAGAGCAATATAATAATGAAATGAGTGAAATTAACATGGGCACAATTTTTTTCACAAGACCAAATTGAAAACCTGAAGTTATGGAAGAACTCACTTCAAATATAAAGAGATTGAATCCCCTTGTGGAAATAAGAAATTTCTCGTGTCGATTTGAGATAAATTTGATTCGCAAAACGAAATACTGAAAAGGTTTTTCAAGAAAGATGTGGGCTCAAAATCCGTTTAGGCTTTGTTTTCAAATTTTTCAAAATTATATATTAACTCAAGATAAAATAAAGCAAAATAGGCGAGTATCATGAAGCACGAAGTCCCTAACGTAACATTTAGGGTGT